>CAZXZQ010000193.1:0-5614 GCA_964645215.1 uncultured Rhizobiaceae bacterium
GTCGGGCCGTGTTGCGGGTGCGTTGTATTGGTGGCTGCACGAGAACGGTCATATCAAACACGCAGAAGAAGAGCTCGAAGGAGTGTGGTAATGGGTTTTTTGCGTTTTTATTTCATAATTTTAGTAATTCTAATTCTTGTGACAGTCGTTATGTCGATCCCCGATGTAGCGGTGATCTTGCTTTTTGCTACGCTAGGACTTGCTATCCCTCTATGGTTCACTGGGACTGCCTTACTTTATTGGCTATGTCTATTACCATTAGCGCTTCTGTGGAAACAGAATCCCGTCGTAGGTGTGATTGTTAGTGTGGCTGCATGTTTAGCTGCTGCTCTTCTACCATATGAGAGTATGAAGAATGATGCAGCGCATGTATTTGAAAAAATCGCGAAATCTAATGTGTCTTCTGACTTAACTTCGAAGAGTAAAACCATAGAAATTGTGAGAAAAAGCTCTGGCAAGTTTTTCAAAACCAGCCGTCCATGCGGACCAGAATGTAGAGGCTTGCTATTATCTGGCAAAGTTAATTGGGTGCGCCATGTAGATGTTTCAATAAAGGAGACCAAGACTACTTTTTTTAAGGCAGTGACGGGTGATGAATGCGATGTTGAGGGCATGGTCAACAAAGAAAACATTTGCATCTTAACAGCTTCAGATAATGGAGAACCTGCTGGGTTGCGGATAGTTTATGAAAAAATGAAATTAAAGGACGTTAAGAAAAAGGATCATTTACTAGAACGCCTAGAGCAAGTTTCAGTATCTAGGTTTAAAGATGGGAATAGAGTTCTCGTTTATAAGCAAAGCAGCCCAGCAGTACTTTTGCCGCTTAGGCCAACTGTTATCGCAGTTAATGGGGCCGGCATCCATTCGTTTGGCCAAACGATAATGCAAAAGAAAAGAGTAGATAATATTATATCACTGAATAGAACATTGTCGGACCTTGGGTATGAGTTTGAAAATATTAAGGGGCCCAAAGTTTCTCATAAAAGCAAAGATGGGCCAGACGTTACCTTGACAAGAGAAATGTTAGCAGTTCTGAATTTGCCTGATGATGAAAATTTCTCTCGGGAAAAAGCTCAACCCATAAATGATTGGACATTAGCCGCAAGAGGGCTAAAAGAATTCAAAAAACATCATATTGACTTATTGGGGCGTATTGTCAAAGAAACTCGCTATTTAAACGCCCACTTCATAAATCAAATTTACTCTCGAAATCCAAATGTCGCAAAAGAGTTGCTGCCAATAGTGCTAGATGTATTAGAGAATAATCCTCACCTAAGTCAGCGTAAGTATCAATATACACCTGCTCATTCAATATCATACCATTTATATCAAACAGACCCAGAGATACTGAAGAAGTACACATTAAGAATTGTAGAGCTTTCTAAGCGTTATAAAAGTTTGCGAAATACCTTGGGGCTTCTTGACATAGATCCTCGACCATATCTACTGCCCATAAACTACCCTAAAGGTCGTTTGAAATTGGACACTGACGAGCAGAGCGAATTACATTCTCGTTTAACTGCTGTCTGTAGATCAGATGATAAATGGAAGTCAGTACTGCTGCCAGAATTACAAAAGGCTGCAGAAAATGCACCTCTACCTACAGGTTCTGGTGAAACATATTCAGACCCTAATGGGTATCGTAATCGGCTGGCTAACGCATTAGCGAGATATGGCGATATTGATAGAGCTGCATCACTTTACTTAAAAGGGTTAAGTGCAAACGACATGAAACGTTTGAAAAGACGGTCAACAACCGAGTATTCATTGGTAAGAAGATGTCGCTGAAGCTATTTTAAAACCAATTGTATACTGCAAATACTCGTTCCAGTGATAAACGAAGCCCCTTTCACATCACCAATGTGATTTAAAGCAGAACACTTTGAGGAGCGAATGGTTTTACATTGATGGCTGTTTGTACCATTCAATCAGCTACACGATCAGTTTAGTCATTAAGGGCTCAATCCTACCTTTATTAATAACAGTAACGTCTAATTTAAACTCAAAGCCACCAGCCCACGGGCATGTGGATATTAACCTATTTTCAAGTGACTTCTTTACGCATTATATGTTCTGAATTAGATTAAATTTTTAAGTAATGTGTATTCAGGGGAACTTCAGTGTCTAATACGGTAAACCTAGCCGAGCGTTTTGCAAACTCACAGCAGTTCAAACAATTGTTTCAAGATGGCATGAGTCTAGTTGAAGAAAGCGCTGCCTATCTAGACGGTAAGGGCCGTGAAAACGCAAAAGGCTTAAGCCGTACATCCGCGATGCTATATGGTTCAGAATCAATGCGCCTTACAACCCGCTTGATGCAGATCGCATCCTGGTTGCTTTTGCAACGCGCCTGCAACGAAGGCGAAATGAGCCGTGATCAGCTTTTGGAAGAAAAAAAGAAAATCAAGCTGGATGAAACCTCCCCACAGACGGACAATCCGGGTTGGCAAGATCTTCCTGTAGATTTCCTAGATCTTGTCTCTCGGTCTTTAGCGCTTCAATCTCGTGTTATTACCTTGGATAAAGAATTATACGGCCACGAAATTACTGACGTAGAACCAAAGCTTTCCAACAATCCGGTTGGCCAGCAAATTGACCTGCTTTCAACTGCTCTTGGTGCATCAAAGAAATAATCAAATTTAAAATCAGCAATAAAAAACCCGACTCAAAGGCCGGGTTTTTTATTTGAATTCTATAGTTAGGATTAGATACCCAAACCTTCATATTTCTTCTTGAAGCGTGATACACGACCACCACGGTCAACCAATTGTTGGTTACCACCGGTCCAAGCAGGATGTGATGTTGGATCGATATCAAGGTTCATTGTATCGCCTGCTGCACCCCAAGTTGTGCGTGTTTCAAATTCTGTACCGTCTGTCATCACTACTTTGATTGTGTGATACTCTGGATGAGTGTCTTTTTTCATTTCTTAACAGTCCTATATATTGGATCAAGCGGAAGCTACATATGAAGCTTTTTATCAATCCTGACTTGAATTTTTATCTTTTACAATGAATAAACCGTAGGCCAGCCTACTGCTTTTGTTGGCGAGTACATACATCACAATTTAACATTAGACAAGAGTAGTTTATGACAATGGCAACAGAAGATAAAAAATCTTCACGGAATCGAAATCTTCAGCCATTAGGTAAGCTTCTTCCCTACGTAAAAGCCTACCGCGTTCAGGTTGGCTGCGCTTTATTTTTTCTTTGCCTTGCAGCGCTAACCACACTTACACTGCCAATGGCCGTGCGACGGATGATTGATCAGGGTTTTACAGAAAGTAACAGTAACCTAATTGATAGCTATTTTCTTACATTAATCGGCATTGCACTCGTTTTAGCAATCGCAAGTTCAGGCCGATATTATTTTGTTATCTGGCTGGGTGAGCGCATCGTTACAGATATCCGCAAAGATGTATTTCAAAAGGTAACGGATTTAAGCGCTGAGTTTTTTGACACCGCAAAATCAGGTGAAATCGTCTCACGCCTTACCGCAGATACAACACAAATTAAATCAGCCATGGGTGCAACTGCATCAATGGCTTTGCGTAATTCGCTTTTGGGCCTCGGTGCTTTGATCATGATGATCTACACTTCCCCTCGCCTATCTTTGATCGTGATCTTTGCAATTCCAATTATTATATTGCCAATCATTTACTTTGGCCGTGCAGTTCGTAAACGTTCCCGCCATGCCCAAGACACATTAGCGGAAGCAACGGCATATGCCTCTGAATCAATTGGTGCCGTTCGTACCATGCAAGCCTATTCCAATGGCCCCTTTGTTAGTGGTAAATTTGAACGCGCGGTTAACATAGCTTTTGAAGCCGCGCGCATGTCTGTTCGCACGCGGTCGTTTCTAACTGCATTTGCAATTTTTCTAATTTTCTCAAGCGTGGTTGCTGTCCTTTGGATTGGTGCAAATGACGTATTAACAGGCAAAATGACAGGCGGCACGTTAAGTCAGTTTTTGCTTTATGCAGTTTTTGCAGCAGGCGCTTTTGCCGCCCTATCAGAAGTTTGGGGGGAATTATCACAGGCGGCTGGTTCAGCTGAACGACTGGTTGAACTTTTAAATACAGAATCCAAAATAAGAGCTCCAACCAATCCAGATAAACTTGCATTGCCGATTAAAGGCGAGATTGAATTTTCTAATGTAAATTTTAGTTACCCAACACGCATCGAACAAAATACATTTGAAGGCCTTTCCCTCAAAATTAAACCGGGGGAAACGGTTGCAATTGTAGGACCATCAGGGGCGGGCAAAAGCACGCTCTTTTCACTTCTACTTCGGTTCTATGACCCAGCAGATGGTACAATTTCAATTGATGGCAAAGACATAAAGACGCTCGTGCCAGACGAGTTTAGGACTGCGATGGCACTAGTGCCTCAAGAGACCAACATCTTTGCAGCCACGGCTTCTGAGAACATCGCATATGGCAAACCAAATGCAGATAAAAAGACGATCCTTGCAGCTGCAAGAGATGCCAATGCAGACGAGTTTATAAAGAAGCTTCCTGAAGGCTATGATACCCAATTGGGTGAGCGCGGTGTAACGCTATCTGGCGGACAAAGACAACGTATCGCAATTGCCCGCGCGATCCTGAAAGATGCGCCAATTCTATTGCTTGATGAAGCGACCAGCGCTCTAGATGCTGAAAGCGAGAAGCTTGTACAAGACGCGCTTGATAGGCTGATGGAAGGTCGCACTACACTCATCATTGCGCACCGTCTTGCTACCGTGCTCAAAGCAGATCGCATCCTTGTTGTAGACAATGGCAAGATCATCGAAGAAGGCACTCATAAAGCGCTCGTCAAGAAAAAAGGCGTTTATGCTGGATTGGCTAAACTACAATTTGGCGAGCGCTAGCAAAATAGACTTTAAGTGATGTAATCACTGATTAACCAGCGCTCAACCCGGCTCTTCTGCCACTGAATATACACCCCCCGAGGAACGTGCCTTCGAGTGAATTATAGCCGTGGTAACCGCCGCCGCCAAAGCCAGCCGCCTCGCCTGCTGCGTAAAGGCCTTCAATCGGATTGCCTTCTTTATCCAGTACCTGACTTTCCAAATTTGTATGAATGCCGCCAAGTGTTTTTCGCGTCACAATGTTCAAGCGTACTGCAATAAGCGGGCCTGATTTTGGATCAAGAATTTTATGCGGCTTAGCAGTACGGATAAGCTTATCGCCCAGATAATTTCGCGCGGAATTAATCGCCATCACCTGTGCATCTTTGCTGAACGGATTATCTATTTCGCGGTCACGAGCTTCGATTTGCGCTTTAATCTTCTCATATTCAAGAAGCCCGCCACCGGCGATCTGATTCATGCCTGAGATAAGGCTTTCCAAGTCATCACGTACAACGAAATCTTCGCCCTTTTGTTTAAAAGCTTCAACCTCAGCTGTAGCGCCCTTGCCAAGACGCGCTTTTAAAACTTCAATCCATTTCTTGGATGTGAAGTCTGGGTTCTGTTCAGAGCCTGAAAGCGCGAACTCTTTTTCAATAATCTTCTGCGTAAGAATAAACCATGAGTAATCATACCCAGTAGATAAAATTTGCTTTAGCGTTCCAAGTGAATCAAATCCCGGCAGGCAAGGCGCCGGCATCCGCAC
>CAZXZQ010000194.1:0-5547 GCA_964645215.1 uncultured Rhizobiaceae bacterium
GTGCGCGATGTAAATGAATTGCCACAGGTTTTACACGAAGCCTTTCATGTGGCGTTGAATGGGCGTCCGGGGCCTGTGTTGATTGATATCCCGAAAGACGTGCAATTTGCGACTGGCGAATATTTTCCGCCGGAAGAAGCAGACCTTTCCGGCTATGCGCCACAGGTTGGCGGCAATCTTGAACAGATCACGGCTGCGGTTGAATTGATGGCGACGGCGAAAAAGCCAATTATTTATTCAGGTGGCGGGGTGATTAACTCAGGCCAAGAAGCTAGTCGATTGCTTCGCGAGCTTGTGGAACTCACTGGTTTCCCAATCACTTCTACTTTGATGGGGCTTGGTGCTTATCCGGCAAGTGGGTCAGAATGGGTTGGCATGCTTGGCATGCACGGCACTTATGAAGCAAATATGGCCATGCATGATTGCGATGTGATGGTATGTATTGGTGCGCGTTTTGATGACCGTATAACGGGTCGCCTTGATGCCTTCTCGCCGAACTCAAAGAAAATTCACATTGATATCGATCCATCTTCCATTGGTAAAAATGTCCATGCGGATGTGCCGATTATTGGTGATGTTGAAAATGTCTTGGAAGACATGGTTCGCCTTTGGCGTGCGCTTGATACAAAGCCATCTGAGAAAGACTTGAAGCCTTGGAAAGATCAAATTGATACATGGCGTGCACGTAATTCGTTGGCTTATAAAAACTCGAATGATTTTATCATGCCGCAGCATGCGCTTGAGCGTTTATACGAACTGACGAAAGATCGCGACACCTATATCTCAACCGAAGTAGGTCAGCACCAAATGTGGGCTGCGCAATATTATCATTTCGAAGAACCAAACCGGTGGATGACGTCGGGCGGTCTTGGCACGATGGGGTATGGCCTTCCAGCCGCACTCGGCATTCAGATAGCGCACCCGGACGCCCTTGTGATTGATATTGCGGGTGACGCTTCCATTCAGATGTGTATTCAAGAAATGTCTGCGGCGGTACAGCATAATGCACCGATAAAGATTTTTATTCTGAACAACCAATATATGGGCATGGTACGCCAATGGCAGCAGCTTTTACATGGTAATCGCTTGTCGAGTTCCTACACGGAAGCCATGCCAGATTTTGTGAAGTTGGCTGAAGCCTATGGCGGCACTGGCATTCGCTGCCGCAAGCCGGATGAGCTTGATGACGCAATCATGCAGATGATTGAAACAGATGGTCCCGTGATTTTTGATTGCTGTGTTGCGAACTTGGCAAACTGTTTCCCTATGATCCCGTCAGGTAAGGCGCATAATGAAATGCTTCTTCCCGATGAAGCAAGTGATGAAGCGGTTGCAACTGCAATTGATGAAAAAGGCAAGGCGCTCGTTTAATGTTGCATCTGGCGGTTGGAAATAAACTTTATTCATCATGGTCGTTGCGTGCGGGTATCTTGCTGCGTGCGTTTGACATTCCTTTCGAGGAGACGGTCATCGCTATGTATAAGGAAGAAACGACAGCTCGAATGTATGGTTTTGGTCCTACGGGTAAGGTTCCTGTTATCAAAGATGGTGATGTGATTGTTTGGGAAAGTTTGGCAATCATGGAATACATTGCAGATAAATTTCCCGAGAAAGACATTTGGCCAAAAGATTTAGCTGCACGAACACATGCAAGAGCTGCATCCAGTGAAATGCATGCGGGTTTTATGGGTATTCGCTCTTCTTGTCCGATGAATTTAACTGCCCAATTCAAGCCTAAAGACAGAGGCGAAGATGTGGTGTTTGATTTGGCGCGTCTTGCAGAGCTTTGGGGCGAAGCTAGATCGAAATACGGTGCTGATGGAGAATTTCTTTATGGTGAGTTTTCGGCAGCAGACGCTATGTTTGCACCGGTTGTAACGCGCATTGATACGTATCAACTTGATGTTAATGACAGCATGAAACCTTACATCGAGGCGATGTTAAAGCATCCTGCTTTTCTTGCCTGGAAAGTTGAGGCGTTTGAAGAACCTTGGTTCTTGCCGCATTATGAAGAAGGGGAGGAAGTGGAAACACGTCACTACCTCCCAGCAGAAGGGCAGTGATGAAAGGGTTCACTTATCCGCAAGGTCTTTTCTGGGACTATCTTCTTATGACAACCCTTGCTGCAATGTTTGGTGCATCCTTCATGATGACCAAGATAGCGGTGGTGGATGTGCCTCCGACAACCATTGCCTTTTCACGCATTGCGATTGCGGCGGTTATTCTCCTTGTTACTATGAAATTGGTGGGTGAACATTTGCAAAGTCTAGCAGGCCATTGGAAAGTGATTTTTCTGGCGGGACTATTTGGCACTGTCTTTCCGTTCTCGCTTATTTCGTGGGGGCAGGTGAAGGTGGATGCAGGTCTTACTGCGATTTTGATGGCGGTTATGCCGTTGCTGACAATCGTGCTTGCGCATTTCTTCACAGGCGATGAAAAACTAAATATCTATAAAGTTATCGGTTTTTGTCTGGGGCTATTGGGCGTGGCAGTGTTGATCGGTTTTGACAAGCTGGCAACACTTGGTGATGAAACAGTTCGCCAATACGCGATCATGATTGCTGCACTTTGCTATGGGATTCATGCAATTATTTCGAAATATCTCACCGATCTTCCAAGACAAGCGGTTTCTGCCGGTGTGTTACTCGTCTCTACGTTGTTTCTGTTGCCGTTTAGCTTCTATTTAGATCAGCCATGGAACCTTGAAATTTCTAACGCTTCTTGGGCCATGCTTATCCTGCTCGGGATATTTCCAACCGCGCTCGGCACGTTGATGATTTTTGCAATTGTTGCGCGGCAGGGAGCAGGTTTCCTCAGTCAGATCAATTTTCTCGTGCCGGTGTTTGGCGTTTTATGGGCTGTCTTGCTCATCAGCGAAACCTTGCCTGGCAATGCCATTTGGGCACTTCTCATTATTCTTGCGGGCGTTGCGATTGCCCGTATTAAAACCAATCAAATACAAGTGGAGCCAACGTCATGAACGCACAACAACAAGCAACTGGATCAGCTTACTTCATCGTAGAAAACAAGGAAAAGCCGCGCACGCATGTGCTGGCTGTACTCGTGGATAATGAGCCGGGCGTGTTGGCCAGGGTGATAGGTCTTTTCTCTGGGCGTGGGTACAATATTGAAAGCCTCACTGTTTCTGAAGTTGGTCATGATAACAAAGTTTCACGTATCACTGTTGTCTCGTCGGGTACGCTTCAAGTGCTGGATCAAATCAAGAAGCAACTTGAGCGCATGGTTCCAGTGCATCGTGTGATTGACCTTACCATTGTCGCGGAACTGAATGGGTATGAAAAGCCATTGGAACGTGAACTAGCTTTGGTAAAGGTTTCTGGCAAGGGTGAAAACCGTGTGGAAGCGATGCGATTGGCAGAGGCATTTCGAGCAACAGTAATTGATGCTTCAACCGAGCATTTCACGTTTGAATTGACCGGGAGAATTTCTAAAATCGAGCAATTCATTGCCATCATGGAACCACTTGGGCTCGTCGAAGTTTGTCGTACTGGCGTTGCAGCTGTTAGCCGTGGCAAGGACGGAATGTAGTGGGAGATCTTCCCACAGGCACATTCTGTCTTGAAGGTCATATTGATGTGCAAGCAGAGCGTATTTCGCAAGTCGAAGAGGCGTTAACTGAGCATATCAAGCTCACACGCGAGGAGATGGGTTGTATCTATTTCAATGTCGATCCATGTTCGGATGTGGAAGGCCGCTTTCTGGTTTCAGAAGCCTTCGTTGATGAAGCTGCATTTAAGTTTCATCAGGAGAGGGCAGGTGCATCACCTTGGGCTGAAGCAAGTAAAGATGTGCCAAGGGAATACAAAACTTGGATTGTAGGGTAATTACCCAACCGTCACCCGATAGCCTGCTCTTGGAAAGTGAATGTGAAGATTGCCAGCATCTTTGTCGGTTCTTTGAACGGTGATGGTTGTGCTGCTTGCACTCACAACAGTACCTTCAACAGGCTGTTCACCACCGTCGACATCTGGTGATACGCTAACTGCCATGCCCCCCGTTAAGCCTTGTGGGTCGTTTTCATCGATCCCAAGAGAGGCAATTGGTTCGCATTCGGCGGCGCGTTTAATTGCGTCTTCCGGCGACATTTCACCCATTTCGCCGTGGCCTATATTGCCTACGTTTTTTTCCCAGCGCTCCAGCTCTGAGAACTCGGACATGAATGCTGGCCCTTGAACCCATCTTCCACGCAAGAACCAGATGACATGGTAAAGCTGAGCGTCTATGGCACCCGGTTTGTCACCAAACAGAAAGTTGCGCCCATCAGAAAGCTGGTTGTTTAACCAGTCACATGGCGCACGCATTTGGGAAACAAGATGTGGCAGGTTTTCATTAGCTGCTTTAAGGCCCTCTGCCCAGTCTGGACCTAAGTAAAGGCGACCACGATCTTCAGCAAAATCTGGTGGTAAGTTTTCAATATTTGAACCTAAAACAATCTGAACTGCATGGTCAAACAATTCGCCATCCGTCCAACGGTTCAAGCACCATGCGAGGCCAGCGTCATTGGTTGGGTAATAGGTTGGCTCTGGGGTGCGGCGTTCAAGCTCATTGATGATGCATTGGCTATCACAATAAATGTCTGCACCAATTTGCATCACAGGGGTGCGGCGATAGCCACCGGTCAGTTGAGTTAGGAAAGGCTTTGGTGGGATGCGAGGAATTTCAACTGATTTCCAACTCACGCCCTTAATGCCAAATGCAACTCTTGCTTTCTCCGCAACTGGAGATTGAGGGTAATTGTGGAGGATGATTTCATTTGCAATATTGGACATGAAGTTCTTTCCCTGAGCTGGAGACACGCGGCTATATATAGTTCATATTTTTAATCTTACCAGACTGTAATCTACCTTACCATTTTGTAATTTGTATTCTTGGTCGTGTGCAACCATCTTGTATTGTATCAACTAGCTATGAAAGGTTTTAAATATGTTAGGGCTTAAGAAAAGAACATGGGCAATTGGTGGCGTTGTAGTAGCGCTTTTGGGAACAACCGCATTCGCAACACTGCGCGATCATTCGCCCGAAGCACGTGCTGAACGCGTGACAGAGCGTATTACAGACAGGCTTGATCTTAACAACACGCAAAAAGATGCGTTTTCCAAAGTGGCAGATACATTCGTGAATATGCGCGGTACAGCACCTGAGTTTATGCTTGACCTTTCAGGCAAACTTAAAGAGTTGGCAGCAGATGAAACGCTCACCGTTGAGGAAGTGAATGTGTTGAAGGCTGAAATTAAAGCAGAATTTGACCGCCGTGCGGATGTGCTGGTGCCAGAATTCGTTGCTTTCTATAATACGCTTGATAATACGCAGCGCGAGAAAGTTGTGGCACGGCTTTCTAAAATGAGCGAGCGCATGGAGCGCAGGATTGAAAAACGAAAGAAATAAGCGTTTAGCGATAAAACTAAGTGCTTTGGACTCGCTAGAATTGGATATCCAGACCAAAAAATCAAGGCTGGAGAGATGAAAATGTTCAAATAACTCGATATGGGACCTCCACTGCACAGTTTTGTGATTTGTGCTGAAAAG
>CAZXZQ010000195.1:0-5533 GCA_964645215.1 uncultured Rhizobiaceae bacterium
TCCATTTTTAATTTTTGGTTAATTTCAAATTTAGGCATGCTTTTTGCAATATATTAATAGCATTCACGTATGTCTTATTAAGATTAACAATATTGAGTTGGATATGTTGAACATTATGCCTGAAGTAGAAATGTCTGTTGGTGACTTGGCAGCTTTTGAAGGCGACGCCTCCAAAGCACTAAACAATACGTATTTTACACACGTTTCGCTGCTTGGAAATATGGATGAAACCTTATTTGTTACTGCAGAAATTGGCGGCCAGTCGCTGATATTTAGGGAAAGTGATAAACATCTGATTTGCTGCAACAGGCTTGAAACCTTCACGTCTCAAACCCTCAATTCTGTCTCCAAAACTCTGTCAAAATTTTATCCAGATAAGATTATTACATTTGAAGACATTGTGCTTGATGAAGAGACATCGATGTCTGTGCCGAATTTTAAACTCTCATTTCAGGAAAACTGGTGCCGTGGCATCTCGCCTGATGAGAAATACCTCTCGAAGCGCCGCCGTTCTGTCATTCGCCGTCGATTGCGAAAACTAGTTGAAACGCTCAAAGATGATGATGTTGAATATGTGTTTAGGCGTACACAAGAAGAAGATATTGACCACGTCATTGAAATGAATGCCAAGGCACTAGAAGCGCAAGGCAGGCGCCATGATTTCCCTGAAGAACGCCGCCGCGTTTTCAAACAGGTCGCAAACGAAATTGGATATACAGCGTTTCTCTATGCAGATGGAAAGCTGATCGCAGGCGATGTTCTGTCCGTCATTGATGATAAAGCATGGTTTAATATTGGTGGGTATGACATGGAATACCGTGATTATTCGCCGGGGATGCAATTGCATTCAATGATCATCGATTCATGTCTTGAATTGGGCGTGCGCGAAGTGAATTTTTTATGGGGTAATAGCTCTTGGAAGTCAGACGTTGGCAGCGTGAGAACACCGCTAACAACAGTTTACGTCGCTTCAAGCAAGCGTGAATTTTTGTCACTTGGCTTCCTGCAGCACATTAAGCCATCCTTAAAACAGACTTTACGGTTAAAAGTCATAAGTGTTTTAAAACGATTTGGCCTGAAAAAATGAAACTAACCCGCCGTCATATTATTAAGACAGGAACTGCTGGTGCGATTAGCCTTGCTGCACCTTCTATTATCATGACGCAAGGGGTGCAGGCAGCCAAACTTATTCAAACCGATACAGGCTTTGCAACGCTTGAAGATTGGCGCAACCAATATGAAACGCGTTGGGGACGAGTAGGTAGTCAGACGCGCGCAGACATTGAATCTATCGTGCATGCGAAAGACGGTGTTTATGATGATCAACATGGCCCATTTGCCTGGATTGTTCATTACTGGCTTCGCGCATGGGTAAAAATGGCAGATCTTACAGGTGATGAGAAATATCTCATTATGGGTATGTCTTTTATTGACTACATGTTTGATCATACGGATGAAAACCGCATTGCAAGAGGCGAGATTAAGGAAAATTACCTTCGTGAACCATTAGGCTTGCAAGGCACGGGCAAAGGCGGTCCGTTCTGGAAGAGATGGGAAGAAGTTAATGCACTCAATACTGGCATGGTCGCGCATGGCATTATGCGCTTTTGCGATGGGATTTTTGAAAACCGTGACCGCTGGCCGGCATATGCCATAACCGCAGAAAAATATGTCGAAGGTGTTAAACGCGCCGTTGATGCGTTTGATGCTGATTGGAAAAACCAAGGCGAGGGCGGCACATACTTTTATCGCGATAGCGGTGGCACGAACGCGCTTGGTAATACAAGTGTATCTTTCAACCAGGCAGGTACGATGTGTGCCGCACATTTATACTTAGATAAATGGGAGAAAGATGCTTCTCGCAGAGAGAAAGCGTCTCGGCTCTGTCGTTTCTGGGTAGATGAATATGCACGCATGCAGTCAGATGGCACGGTTCACTGGGCATATCGTATTAATTCAGGTGATCCATTGGGGGATAAGGAAGATGCAGGCCACGCCTCAGTTGATCTTGATTTTCTTATGCTTGCTTATGAACTTGGCATTTCTGAATTAAGTGACAAACACATTAAGGCAATTGCTCAAACGTTCAAACAAAACATTTGGCGTAAAGATGGCAGTCTGAATGAGTTTGTCGATGGCACGACTTCAAAAGGATATAATGAGCATTATAATGCAGGCTTTGGCTGGTTTGAGCTTGTTAAACATGACCCTAAAATTCTGCCAATGGTTCTCAAGACCTATCACAAACATTATCGCCACACGGCAAAATCCGGAGAGATTTGGGCAAGACCCATGCTTGGATGGGTAAATCTATTGGCTGTTTCTAGGGAAAGTTGAGGCGGTTTTATCAAAATGAAACAGATCTGTAAAATTTTATCTAATTTCTGAAATAAAATTTCATTTCATACGTTTATACATATGAGGACAAGTAAATAGCTCTTTCACATACATGGGGTAGGTGAATTGGCATGGAATTTGCATAGCGTTGAGAAATGTTTATTGCGTATACAGGAGTTAGTTATGAAAGATTTTGCTTACCCGTCAGATAAGACGATATTAGTCACAGGTGCTGCAGGTTTCCTTGGGTCACATCTTTGTAAGAAATTACTCAAAGATAATCCAAGCATCGAGGTCTTGGGTATTGATAATCTATACTCAGGTACACGATACAATATCGCAGAACTTCTTGACCATCCACGGTTCGAGTTTCAGCGTCATGACGTATGTCTACCGTTTTACGTAGAAGTTGACGAGATTTACAATCTGGCATGTCCGGCAAGCCCTATTCATTATCAACATGACCCAGTGCAAACACTGAAGACATCGGTTCATGGCGCAATTAACATGCTTGGTTTAGCGAAGCGTACAGGTTCAAAAATCCTTCAGGCTTCAACCAGTGAAGTGTATGGGGACCCGAAAGTGTCTCCACAAAAAGAAGAATATTGGGGCAATGTAAACCCGATTGGTATTCGTTCTTGTTATGATGAAGGCAAGCGCGCAGCAGAAACATTGTTTTTTGACTACCGCCGCCAGCATGCCTTGGATGCACGCGTAATGCGTATCTTCAATACATATGGTCCTAACATGCATCCAAATGATGGCCGTGTTGTATCAAACTTCATTATTCAAGCATTGAGAAATGAGCCTATCACAGTATATGGCGATGGTTCGCAGACCCGTAGCTTCTGTTATGTAGATGACAATCTTAATGGCATGGTTGCATTAATGGAAAGCACAGAAGCTGGTGCTGAGCCAGTTAATATTGGCAATCCATATGAGATTACAGTTAAACAATTAGCTGACATTGTGATTGAACTTACCGGTTCAAAATCTAAGGTAGACTATCTTAACCTACCAAGCGATGACCCACTTCAGCGTTGTCCTGATATCACCCGTGCCCGGGAACTTTTAGGTTGGGAACCTAAGGTAGAACTTAATGTTGGACTTTCAAAAACCATCAAATATTTCGATGATTTGTTGATGACACGTCCGCAAGTTCTGGAAGCGGCGGAATAAAGTAAAAAGGTAAGGCGGGTAATACAATGAAAAACGTTGTTATAATTACAGGTTCAGCAGGGCTGATCGGTTCAGAAGCAGTAAAGTTTTTTGCAGAAAAAGGGTTTGATGTTGTTGGCATAGACAATGACATGCGGTCCCACTTTTTTGGCAAAGAAGCTTCAACTGCTTGGAACAGAGAACTGCTTTGTCAAACTTTGAAAAATTATACTCATCATGAAGCAGATATTCGTGATGAGAATGCTATTAATTCAATTTATGAGCATTACAAAGGCAATATTTCATTGACGATCCACACTGCAGCGCAACCATCACATGATTGGGCTGCACAGTCGCCGGTAACCGACTTTACAGTGAATGCCAACGGCACGCTTGTAATGTTGGAAGCTGCCCGCAAATACGCAATTGATGCGCCGTTTATCTTCACATCAACAAACAAAGTATATGGCGATCTTCCAAACAGCCTACCACTTGTTGAGCAAGAAAAGCGTTGGGAAATTGATAAGAGCCATCAGTTCTTTGAGCATGGTATCGATGAAACAATGTCGATTGATCAAAGCACGCACAGTGTCTTTGGCGCATCGAAAGTTTCTGCTGATGTAATGGTACAAGAATTTGGCCGCTACTTTGGAATGAAGACAGCTTGTTTCCGTGGTGGGTGTCTAACAGGACCTGCACATTCAGGTGCTAAACTTCACGGCTTCCTAGCATATCTCATGAAGTGTACTGCTTCAGGCGACCCATACACTGTGTTGGGTTACAAAGGTAAGCAAGTTCGCGACAATATTCACAGCCATGATCTTGTCAGCGCTTTTTGGCATTTTGCACAAAACCCGCGTTCTGCTGAAGTGTATAATATTGGTGGCGGTCGTCGCAGCAACTGCTCTATGTTGGAAGCGATTACTGAATGCCAAACAATTTCAGGTCGTGAGCTTGATTGGACGTATGAAGAGACCAATAGAACTGGTGATCATATTTGGTGGATTTCAGACATCCGCCGTTTTGCAGAGCATTATCCTGAATGGCAGCCTCAATTTGGCATTACGGAAATTTTAACCGGAATATACGAAGCTAACCGCGAACGTTGGTTGAAAAGCGGATAAAGTAAAAGCGGTATGATAAATAAAGGCAAAAAGAACGTCATTGGTGTTGGTATCAGCATTGTGGACTATGATGGTGCATTGGACCAAGTAACCAAGGCCGCTAAAAAGCGTGAGCCATTGAAAGTTACCGCACTTGCTGTGCATGGTGTGATGACCGGCGTTCTAGATTCTATGCATCGCTATCGCCTTAACCAGATGGATTTAGTTATGCCAGATGGGCAACCCGTCCGCTGGGCATTAAACTGGCTTCATAGTGCGGGTCTTACAGACCGTGTATATGGGCCTACATTTACACTGAAAATGTGTGAAAGAGCGGCAGAAGAAAAACTGAAAGTTTATCTTTATGGCAGCAAAGATGATGTTCTCGCTGATTTTGAAAAAAACCTAGTAGAGAAATACCCCGGTCTAGAAGTTGTTGGCAGCCGACCTTCTTTATTCCGCCGTAGTAGCGATGAAGAGAAAAAAGAAATTGCCAAAGAAATCCGCGCTAGTGGTGCCAACCTAGTGTTTGTAGGGCTTGGCTGTCCACGTCAAGAAATCTGGGTTCATGAATGTACAGACATGGTTGGACTTCCATGCATTGCTGTGGGTGCTGCATTTGACTTCCATGCTGGCAACCTATCACAGGCGCCTTCTTTTATGCAGAAACGTGGCCTTGAATGGCTATACCGTCTCATCCAGGAGCCGCGCCGTTTATGGCAGCGTTATTTGCTTCTCAACCCTGCTTATCTAACTATGCTGTTTAGTCAGATGTTGGGCCTTCGGAAGTTTGAAGACATTGGCACGCCACCGGTAAAAACAGAAAACTTCGGCTAATAGCTCACAATATATAAATATTTTTTGATTTTTGGTCATTTTCACAACCATAATTTGACCGTGATAAATGTCTAAATTGTAACGAATTTAGTAATTCG
>CAZXZQ010000196.1:0-5506 GCA_964645215.1 uncultured Rhizobiaceae bacterium
CTCACATTATGGCTGGACTCAGCAATTCAGGCAAGTCAGAGATGAATATCCTAAAAGTCCGCCTACCGGCCATTAGCATCTCTCGTCCCCAAACAAAAAATCCTCGCCTGTTACCAGACAAGGATTCGCAATTTCAAAGTTTAAGCTAAAACATTACCCCGGCATTTTGGGAAATTGTTTGATGCCCTCTGCCATTGGTGTGGAAGTTATCGCACTTTCACAGAAAATATTTGCACCAGGCGTGATAAGTTCTTTTTGTTCCAAACTACCAGCCCGAATACCGATCATGCCTTCTCGTCCCGTATTTTTGCCCATAAGCTGAGAACCACAGTCATTACAGAAGATTTTTGTCAGTGTGTTACCACTATCTGCCGGGTGCTTGAATTCTTTTGGCGAACCGGAAACTTCAATCTCGTTTTCAGCTACAAATAGCATAGTACCATGAACTGAACCGGTGGCTTGCTGACAGTCCGTACAATGACAGTTCATCACCATTTTAATATCAACATCGCCTTTGTATGAAACATTACCGCATAGGCAAGAGCCGCTAATGTGTGTCATTATTTTAATCCTCGAAATAAAAACGGATGATCAAATCACCCCATAAAATACTGCCCCAGCTTTTGCGCCCCCTCAAGCATTATATCTTTGCGGTCAATCGCTTGTGATAAGCTCATCCGCTGCATAGGCGCATGAAAAGCTATAGCAGCACAAAAACGGTTGCTCTTATCTTTTACGGGAACAGCAATGGCAATCATGCCTTCCATAAACTCTTCATTATCCACCGCATAACCCTGTTTGGAAATCCGTCGCAACTCTTCAAGAAACTTGTCTGAGTCGCAATATGTGTTTGGCGTTATTGCTTCAAGGTTCATCGCACCAACCGTGCGTTTACGAAGTGCAGGCGAAAGTGACGCTAGAAAACATTTGCCGCTGGCGGTTGAATGAAACGGCACATTGGAACCAATCGGAAGTTGAATGCGAAACGGCCAGTCTGTTTCCACCCTATCAAGATACATCATGCCATTTTCTTCAGGCACCGCGAAATTGACGGTCTCTCTAACTTGAGTTGAAATATCAACCAGGACCTGCCGAATGCCAACTTTGTCGCGTGAATTATATAAAATGCCAGACGCAAGTTCTTTCAAGCGACTAGAAGGTTGCAGACGCTTGCCGTGTGCTTCGCGGGTCAAGAATCCTTCTTGTTCAAGCGTATTACAAAGACGATGCACTGTTTGTTTTGGCAAATCCAAATGCGCATTAATCTCAGTCGGTGTCATTGGTCTATCTGACTTACCCAATATTTCGAGGATTAATAATGTCCTCAAATTCGTTGGAATGCGTTTTACGTCACCCATTGCTCACTCTCATTCCTTACGCCGTATTTTTCATGTGAAACACACAAACCCGATTGCCAATGTGTACAAATACAAAAAAGTCGCTTGCAAGACTCTTGTTTACATGCTCTGATGAATTAACAAGACAAAAAGTCTCATTTTTAAATATTTTTGTCAAGTTATTGGGAGAGAAAAAACTTGGAATACGATTTTATTGTCGTTGGAGCAGGCTCCGCCGGTTGTGCAATTGCCAATCGGCTTTCTGAGAATGGGCAATATTCTGTTGCTGTTATTGAAGCTGGGGGCAAAGATTCATCGCCTTGGATCCATATTCCGGTTGGCTACTTCAAAACTATGGGCAACCCAAAAACGGATTGGCGATATCACACTGAACCAGATCCAGGTTTAAATGGCAGATCAATTCCGTGGCCGCGCGGCAAAGTGCTAGGCGGATCAAGCTCAATCAACGGCCTGCTATATGTTCGTGGACAGGCAGAAGATTTTGATGGCTGGCGCCAACTAGGCAATGCAGGTTGGGCTTGGGAAGATGTTTTGCCTTTCTTCAAAAAATCCGAGACTTGGGAAGAACAAACCGGAGAAGATCGTGGCGATGATGGCCCTCTAAAGGTTTCCCAATCACGGCTTCAACGTCAAGTTATAGATTCGTGGGTAGAGGCTGCAAAGAATGCCGGCTATCCAATCAACAAAGATTATAATGATGGCGACCAAGAAGGCGTTGGATATTTTCAATTAACCGCAAGCAATGGCAAACGCTGTTCATCAGCTGTTGCGTATTTAAGACCCGCACAAAACCGATCTAACCTCAACATCATCACCAATGCACTAGCCAAGCGAATTACCTTTGATGGAAAACGAGCAACAGGCATTGAAGTTTTACGCGACAATGAAATTACGACGCTAAAGGCACGCCGCGAAGTTGTGCTTTCATCTGGATCAATTGGATCACCTCAAATTTTGATGTGCTCGGGCATTGGTGCTGACAGCGAACTGAAAGAGCATGGCATTGATGTTGTAAAATCGCTCAAAGGTGTAGGCAAAAACCTGCAAGACCACCTGCAAGCGCGACCTGTTTTCAAGGTCAATGTACCAACCATCAATACGGAAGTTGGCAACATCTTCAAACAGGCGATGATTGGCATTCAATACGCCCTCACCCGCTCAGGCCCAATGACAATGGCAGCAAGTTTGGGAACTGGTTTCCTAAAAACAAGGCCTGAACTTTCTAGCCCTGATATTCAATTTCACATCCAACCCTTTAGTGCAGATAGTCCTGGCGAAGGCGCGCATAAATTTTCTGCGTTCACCACATCTGTTCTTCAATTACGACCAGAAAGCGCAGGTCACCTAGAACTTGCTTCATCTGATGTTCGCGACTATCCCAAGATTCATCCCAATTACCTTTCCACAAAGCTTGATTGTGATACCATCGTTGAAGGCATTCGAATTGCCCGCAATATTGCAAAACAGGAACCATTGAAGTCAATTATTACTGAAAGTCATAGTCCAAAAGATGACATCGGCAATGATGATTATGATGCGCTTCTGAATTGGGCACGTGACAAATCCACAACCATTTATCACCCTACTGGCACTTGTAAGATGGGGAATGACCCAATGGCAGTTGTGGACGAACGTCTTCGTGTGCATGGCATTAATGGCTTGCGCATTGCAGATTGTTCAATCATGCCTATTATTACGTCGGGCAATACAAACGCGCCAGCGATTATGATTGGTGAAAAATGCTCAGCCATGATGTTGGAGGACGCAAAATAATGAGGAATAATAAAATGAATTGCAGAGGATATAATGTTTGAATTTCTAGATGCATATCCAATGTTTGATACGGTTCTCGATTACGGCAAAATCATTATTGCCGACATTGTTTTGTCTGGCGACAACGCATTGATAATTGGCATGGCAGCAGCAGGCCTTGCGCCTGAACTTCGCAAAAAAGCAATTCTCTTCGGCATGATCGTTGCAGCGGTTCTGCGTATCCTATTTGCGCTGATCGCCACTTACTTGCTAGGCGTTCCGGGCTTGCTAATTATTGGCGGCCTATTATTATTTTATGTTTGCTGGGGTCTTTATAAAGAAATCAAAAACAACAAGGAAGAACAAGCTGCTGAGGCAATGGGCGAAGCAGATGACCCTGAAGGTGGATATCAAGGCAAGCCACGCCGCACACTTGGCCAAGCACTTATTGCGATCACCATTGCAGATGTTTCCATGTCGCTTGATAATGTGATTGCCGTTGCAGCGATTGCCGATGGTGACAGCAATAAGCTCATCATCGGTCTAGGCCTTGCTATCTTATTGATGGCCTTTGCAGCCACGATAATTATGAAATTACTTGTACGCTACCCATGGATATCATGGGCGGGTTTAATTGTACTGTTGTACGTATCAGCTGAGATGCTCTATCGAGGCATTTTTGATGATACAATCGGAATTCTGGCGCTTATGCGAAATACGGGCGTATCAGGATAAATGAATTTGGTGGGGTGACCCGCCAAGAAAATTGTGGTGAACTAATATCATCTTCGGTCCTTCGACGGAGTAAATGGTATCACCACATTAATTCGGAGGGAGAAAGACACTAAGGGAGGAATACCATGTCTATTCTATCTAAAACAGCTAAGGCGATTGCGGGCACCGCTATTGCCGCAACGATGACTGCTTCAGCATTTGCTGAGCCAGTAAACATCCGCATTCAGTCAGTTCTGTCTGCGAAAAGTGACGAAGTTGTTATGCTAAAGCAGTTCGCTGATGACGTATTGGCGCTTACAGCAGATGACCCAATCACAATTGAAGTTCTACCAGCAGGTTCTGTTGTTGGTGTTCGCGAAACACTTGACGCGGTTGACAAAGGCCTCGTTGAAGGTGGCTTTGCTTGGACACACTACTGGGGTGGTAAGCACCCTGCAGCAAACCTATTTGGCGCTCCAATCGCGGGTGCAGGTGTTGGCATTGACAACATTGCATTCCTTTCATGGTTCCAGTTTGGTGGTGGTCAACAACTTTATGACCGTCTATGGGGTGAAATGGGTGTAAACGTTAAAGGCTTTATGGTTCAGCCAGTTGGTCCTGAAGCACTTGGTTGGTTCAAAGAGCCAATTACATCTATGGACGACTTCCGTAAATACCGCTTCCGTGCGCCTCCAGGCATGGTTGGTCAAGCATATAAAGACATCGGTGTTGCATCAGTTGCTATGGGCGGTGGTGACATCTTGCCAGCGCTTGAAAAAGGCACAATCGATGCTGCTGAATGGTGTTGCCCGAAGCCTGACTCAGTGTTCGGTTTCCAAAAAGTGCTTAAGCACTACTACTTGCAAGGCCTACACCAGGTTGTTGTTAACGCTGATATCTACATCAATGGCGATGTTTATAACGGCATGACCGACCACCAGAAAAAGGCAATGGAAGTTGCTGCAAACGCTTCACTTTCAAAGTCTATGTCATACCGTATTTATGAAAACGGTAAGGCTCTTAAAGACCTGACTGACAACCATGGCGTTCAGCTTCATGACACACCAGCAGACTACTTCCCTGCTTACATGAATGCTGCACGTGCACTTCTAGAGAAGAACGCTGCAGAAAATGAGTTCTTCGCTGAAGTATGGCAGTCACAAAAAGACTTTGCTGCGATCGCTGTACCATTCTGGTCTGGCGCTCAAGCTTCAAACGCTGCACTCGGCAAAGCATTTGCTGACAGCTTGAAGTAAGCTTATTGAGATTTGGTGGCTGCTTAGGTGGCCACCATTTTCTTTATCTGTAATTACCGCTTGAGCGATACTTTCAAATAAAGAAAAATACCTTGGGGAGAGATAAACATGGCTGATGATGTAAACCCAGGCGAACTGGACATCACCGATGAGTTGATTGCTGAGCGTCGTGCTGAAGAACCGGGCCAAACACCGGAAGACATGACGCCGTGGCAACGGCCAATTACGGCTACAATTGACCTCATGAACAATTGGATGGGCAAGATTATTTGCTTGGCCCTCATCCCTCTTATTTTCATCATGGTGTTCGAAGTAACTTCACGAACCATGTTTGGTGTTTTCACTGACTGGGGCATGAATGAATTCGCTCGCTCAATCGGCCTTGGCCCTACCCTTTGGGCATACGATATGTCTCGCATGACTGGC
>CAZXZQ010000197.1:0-5489 GCA_964645215.1 uncultured Rhizobiaceae bacterium
ATTCAGATCAAGCCATCTGACAAGCTTGAGATGGACAAAGCAATACGAGACGCAAGCCGTATCGCACTTGATTTTTCAGGCGTCTCTCAAGTAACCGCATTAAATGACCGCGAGACAGCAAGACTGTTAGAGCCATGGCTTGGCAGCGGCTTGGAATTAGCCGAATTGCCGGTCCCGCGCTTGCTAACCGTTACAATTGCTGATGGGGCTAAACCTGATTTCAAGCAAATGCGATCAAGGTTGGAAAATGAAGTCGCAGGCGCCAGTTTAGACGATCATCGTGCTTGGGTTGAACGCCTCACAACCATGGCCTTTGCTATGGTGGGCATTGGCACTGCAATCTTTTTGTTGATGATGGCAGCAACCGTAATCACAGTTGTCTTTGCAACACGCGGCGCCATGGCTGGCAATCGGGATGTGGTAGAAGTGCTTCATTTTGTCGGTGCGGATAGTCAGTTTATATCCAGCCAATTTCAAAGACATTTTCTTGCACTTGGGTTTAAAGGTGCACTAACCGGAGCATTGGGCGCATGCGCACTTTTCCTTCTGTTAGGCTTTTGGAGTTCTTCAAGTGTTGCGACGCCAGAGGGTGATCAAATCAGCGCATTGTTTGGAACATTCAGCTTAGAAACCTATGGCTATGCGGGTATGTTTGTTGTTGTTGTGCTTGTTGCACTATTAACGGCAATCACATCAAAAATGACAGTACATCATCAAGTGCAAATTTTACAAAACTATAGAAAATAATCCATGTTCCGGTCCATTCTTTTCATAATTCTATTTAACCTAAGCACGATAATACAACTCTTCTTCTGGACACCTGTATTCTTCTTTTTAAAGCCGGAGGATGGATGGAAAATTCCAAAACTCTGGGGTTGGTATTCTCTTTGGCTGCAGCATTTAATTATCGGGACGCGGTATGATTTTCGGGGCGTAGAAAATATACCAGATAACCAAGGTTTGCTAGTTGCTTCAAAACATCAGTCAAGCTGGGAAACCTATACAATGTTACCCTTCCTGACGCTACCAAGCTATATCGTGAAACGTGAATTAATGCTGCTGCCTTTCTTTGGTTGGTTCGCCATGAAAATGAATGTAATTGGTGTTAATCGCGGCAAACGCAGTCAAGCTCTTGCAGAAATGAACAGGATCGCAAGCCAACAATATGAAGACGGTCGGCAGATCGTAATTTATCCTGAAGGCACGCGCACAAACGCGTATAGTGAGCCCAAATATAAATATGGCATCACGCATATGTATAATAATATGGAAGCAGATGTTTTGCCCGTTGCGTTGAACTCAGGATTGTTTTGGCCGCGTAATGGCTTCAAGTTAAGACGCGGAACTTGCGTCATGGAATTTTTGCCGGTGATAAAATCAGGACTTTCACAAGATGAATTTTCCGAAAAACTTGTGAATGCCATTGAAACAAAAACCAATGAACTCTTGGCGGAAGCAGAAGCAGACCCGGAATATCAGGCAAGCTCTTTATAAATATATTCCAACTGCTTATCGCGAATGCCTTCGGCTAGCATGGCTTCAACCGTACCTTTTGCATATTCAATATTAGGTCCATATGCGCCCTTGGCATGGCGAATAATCTCAACTTGCTCATCAAGTGACAGACCTTGAGCATATTGAACGTGGCCGCGGTCTGCCCGGTAAACAAGCGCTGAAACTTTGCCCCCACTTTCAAGTTCCACATCGCGCCAGCATTCAACATATACTTTTGTAATTAGTTCACGCGCACGCAGATAAGCAATCACCTCATCACGGTTTTTGCCGGCAACTTTCATGGCAAGCCCTATGCAAGAACCACCGCCATCTAAGCCTAAAACGAGACCGGGGTCATCTTGCGTTCCGCGATGTTCCCACGAGTGAATACAAAACCGGCGATGAAGCCCATAAATTTTAGCACGCTTGCGTTCAAGATATTCAAAGCCTGGCCGCCACATAAGGGAACCATAGCCAAAAACCCAAAAATCACGCATAACTGCCACAATCCGATTCTACATCAATAAGAACCATATATCCTTGAATACAATGAAAGGCAAAACCTCTTGAAAAAAGGCATCTTTCTCATCGTAGTTATCCTCCTCTTAGTCATTGGCTGGAGCATTGGATGGTTTTTCATTGTCGATAAGGTTGAAACGGAAATTGCTAAAGCAAAAACCCGGATAGAACAAACAGGCGGCAAAGTAGAATGCGCCAATCAGGCAAGTTCTGGATATCCTTTCCGCATCAGCATTACATGTGACCAGTTCTCAGTAGAAAGAAGCGATTCAGGGTTTACATCAAGTGGCTTAAAATCTGCGGCACAAGCCTATCAGCCAAATAAAGTTATATTGGAAGTTGCTTCACCCGGTCAGTACACACAACCGGGCGGCCAACAACTTGATCTTAGTTGGTCATCCATGCGCGGAAACTTAAAAGCAGGCCTTCAAAAATTGAACGCAATATCTTTTCAAACAAAAGATTTGAAAGTGGCGCCTAACACAGGTGAACAACCGATGACGGTTGCCGATTTGCAATATCATGAGCGGCTACAGGGTGAAAATAACATGGATATCGCAATCGCGATGATCGGCGTAAAAGATGCCCTACTTGGTCCGCTTGGCCGATTTGATTTTGATCTACGTTCAGAGATTACTCTTGATAATGCGCATACTGATTTCTCACGCAATAGAAGCTTGAGAGCACTTTTAAAAACGCGTGAGATCAATACGCAGGTACAGCGCATTCATTTGGTCATGGCAGATGGCGGTGGCGTAAAAATTTCCGGCCCTGCAAGCTTTTCACCGCAAGGCATTATTACTGCCAAACTTAAGGTCGAACTGAGCGAGCTTGATAAATTGCTGGCACTGGCAGTTAAATCAAATCCACGACAGGAAAGAGAGATCAAACAGGCTGGTCAAGCGATAAAGCTTCTATCAAGGCCCGATGAGAACGGCGTCTATAAATTTGATTTTGCTATTCAGGAAAATGTATTGAAACTGGGTCTTATTCCGCTGGGGCGTTTGCCAAGACTCTATTAGAGTGTAAACCAATTCTACTCGCTATCATTGCGCCCAAAGTTTGGCGTATCAACATCCTGCCCAATCTCAATAATTGACTGGCGGATTTCGCGCGTTCTGGAAAAGAGATCAAACAACATATCTCCATCACCACGGCGAATGGCCCTTTGTAACGTGCTGAGATCTTCTGAAAAACGACCCAAAGTCTCAAGCACGGCTTCTTTATTATGAATGAAAACATCACGCCACATGGTAGGGTCAGAAGCAGCAATTCGGGTGAAGTCACGGAAACCGGACGCAGAAAACTTGATCACCTCTGAGCGTGTATCCGTTGCAAGATCATCAGCCGTTCCCACAATATTATAGGCAATCAAATGCGGCAGGTGAGATGTGATAGCAAGAACCAAATCATGATGTTTGGCATCCATAATTTCGACATCTGATCCGCAGCGTTCCCAGAAGGATTTCAACTTTTCTACTGCCGCCTGCTCTGTTTTTTCTTCCGGCGTTAAAATACACCAACGCCCTTCAAACAAAGATGCAAAGCCTGCATCGGGGCCAGAATATTCAGTTCCCGCAATCGGGTGCCCTGGCACAAGATGAACACTTTCAGGTAGATGCGGTCTTATTTGACTAATAACAGAGCTCTTCACTGAACCTACATCGGTAACGATAGCACCCATTTTCAAACTTGAAGCAATGTGCTTGGTAATCGCCTCGCATGCACCCACTGGCGCACAAAGAATAACGAGATCAGCATCTTTTACCGCTTCGCTTGCATCAAGAGAATACACATCGCCAAGGCCAAGCTCTTCGGCACGCTTAAGCGTTTCCTCACTGCGTGTAGAAATAGCAACTGAACTTGCAAGCTTCTCACGCTTCATCACATGCGCAAGCGAAGAGCCAATCAGGCCAATACCAATAAGAGCAACACGTTCAAACATTATGCCAAGAATTCTTTCAGGCTAGCGATCACGCCCATATTTGCTTCTTCCGTGCCGATGGTGAAACGCAAGGCATTCGGGAAACCATAGCCAGCAACTAAGCGCAATACGTAGCCGCGTGAGGTTAAAAATTGATCTGCATCCGTTGCGGTCTTACCTTCGGTTTCTGGAAAATGCACCAGAAGAAAATTACCCACAGACGGCGTGACACCTAACCCAAGTGCCTCAAGTTCTTGCGTGAGTTTTTCAAGCCATTCATCATTATGGGCAATTGCCTTGTCGACAAAAGATATGTCTTTGATTGCAGCAGCTCCGGCAGCAATGGCAGCAGAATTAACATTAAACGGCCCACGCACACGGTTTAATATATCCAGAATATTTTTAGGCCCATAAGCCCAACCAATACGAAGCGCTGCTAGCCCATAGATCTTGGAGAACGTGCGTGTCATGATCACATTTTGATTGGCAGAAACCATTTCAATGCCAGACTCATAGTCATTGCGACGCACATATTCGGCATAGGCCGCATCAAGCACTAAAATCACATTGGATGGCAGTCCTGCATGAAGGCGCTTAACCTCGTCAATTGGAATATAAGTGCCGGTTGGATTATTTGGATTAGCGAGAAATACAAGTTTCGTCTTTTTCGTAACCAACGCAAGAATGGCATCAATATCAGCTTTACAATCCTGCTCTTTGGCAACAACAGGTGTCGCACCCGCCGCAAGAATAGCAATCCGGTACATCAGGAAACCATGCTCGGTATAAATCGCTTCGTCACCTGCCGCTAAATAGGTATGGGCAAGCAGTGAGAGAATTTCATCTGACCCATTACCACAAATTATATTATCAGCATTAAGCCCATACACATCAGCAATTGCACCGCGCAGTTTTGTAGAACCCCCGTCTGGATAATCTTCCATATTACCAGAAGCAGAAACCGTTGCTTCAATTGCTTTTGGGCTTGCGCCAAGCGGAGTTTCATTTGAGGAAAGCTTATGTAATTTCACACCTTCAGGGGCATTAGATTTGCCCGGCACATAGATAGCAATATCCATGATACCAGATTTTGGTTGTGGAAGAGATGAAGAGTTACTCACGATAAAAACCTTTCGACTACACGTCTGAGTTTCTATTAAAACTTATGCATAAAATCAAAGGGAAAGATTTAGTTATGCGTTCTGCTTGCCCTGCCAGTTCCCTGCGGTACAAGCACAGGCACAGCAACACGGCGCTTAACTCGCGTTTGAACCGGAATGCCCTGATACAATCGCTTGGTAGCTGAAACGCAAATCACGCCGCCAAAAACAGGGACCACATATCGAAATATTTTTTCAATCCCACGTCGCAATCGATGGACAAACTGTCTTTTTGAAGGCGGAAAATGCAATGCATCAGACCATTGCTCTGGTGTGAAACGGTTGGCATTTAATAGTTTTTTTAATTGGCGTTTAGAGTAAGGCCGGCCAGTACCAAAGGGTGTATGTTCAAACCGCGCCCAAACACCTCGCCTGTTTGGCGCAACAATCAT
>CAZXZQ010000198.1:0-5426 GCA_964645215.1 uncultured Rhizobiaceae bacterium
ATGGTGCAGGAGCCATCCACCCCATCCGCACACTGCCGTTTAATTATAAAACTTGTCTTAGAGTTATTAATTGATTCTTCTAAGCCAATTGAGACATTACATTAGTGTTGTTGAGTGAGGGAGCTTCAGTGATCAATTCTGTGAGCCTCTTTCTTACAAAGCTTGTTCTGCATAGAACGATATTTCTTTGGGCATTTTTGATAATTACATCTCATAAGGTGCTCGTCAGATGCTTAGAGCTTAGTTCATTCTGTCATCGGCATAATTCTAACGGCTTCTCTCTAGGTTTCCGCTTCTGATAGGTACGCCAAATTCTTCGAAGCAGACTTGCGCTAAAACTTCTATGCCGGAGCGAATATTTTCAACCGATGGATGACCAAAGCAAAGGCGCATGCGATGTTTGTTTGCCACGCCATCAACCGTCCATTGTGAACCGGGATTAATTTCAACACCTTTTGCAAGAGCTGCTTTGAAAAGATGATCTGTGTCCACATTTTCCGGCAAGGTAACCCACAAATATATGCCGCCAATTGGTGTTTCATATTCCGCACTCGCCCCAAAATGCTCATCAAGCGCCTCACAAAGCGCATCTGCTTTTTCCTTTAACATAGGAAGCAAACCCGATACGTGAGCATCAAAATTCTCAGGTAAAAATTCCGCCAAGACCATCTGCTCCAATGCGCCACTCCCTGCATCCGTTTTTAACGGCAAGATGTGTCCCATTATTGGCCAGGGCGCAACCAGATACCCAACGCGCAGCGCAGGTGCGATTGTTTTAGAGAATGTGCCGCAATAAATAACGCGGTTATCATCATCAAACGAATAAATTGCCGGTGGGCGCTCATCTGAAAAAGCTAGATCGGCGTAGCAATCATCTTCGAATATTGGCACGTCATATTGCTTGGCCAATGCCAACATTTGTTTACGCCGTTCAATTGGCATTATGCTGCCGGTCGGGTTCTGAATTGTGGGAATGGTATAAATATATTTTGGTTTGCGGCCGCTCGCGTGAAGTTTAGCAAGGCTTTCTTCCAGCGCATCCATGCGCATTCCATTTTCATCAAGATCGATGCCGATATATTCAACGCCCAATGCATCTAACCGTGTAAGAGCGCCGCCATAATTGGCTGCTTCAAGCAATACAACATCACCTTTGTTTAAAAGGGCAAAATTTACTAAATCCATTGCTTGCAGGGAGCCGCTTGTTAAAAGCACATCTTGCGGATCGACAGACATGCCCGCCCTCCGTTTTAAACAATCGCTGACAGCTTCCCTCAATGGAAGGTGGCCTTGCGGCCCGCTATTCATGCCGTATTTTCCCATCGCAGTGCCCTGGCTAAGAATGACATTGCTGACTGCATCTGCAAGCGCTTTAGAGGGTACTGTTGGTTCGTCAATGTTGCCGCCCACGAAATGATATAATGGATAGCCAGCAAAGGGCGCGGCTTTTCTAGAGGCTACATCAGATAATAGTGGCGCGAATTCAAACATTGTCATTTAGAGTTTTTCAACCTCCTGAAACTTTCAAACGAGTTTGCCAGTAAATACGGTACGCGCCAATCGAAAAATTATGACTTTACCTACGTTTTTTCTGCGGTATTTGGGATTGATATTTACTGGCATTATTGCAAGTTAACTGGAGATCAAATGGAGGCCATAAGATGGTTCGTTTCTTTGCTGTTATAATTTTTATGCTCACATTTTTACCCGCCAATGCGCAGGAGTGTGGGCCAGAAGCTCCATGTGAGATTGAGGGCGGGAGTTACCATCTGAACTTGCCTAAGGGGGATGGCCCTCATCCGGTTTTAATTTGGTATCACGGCTTTCGCGGTAATGGCGGATCTATCCATAGCAGCGCAGGGTTACAAAAGGACTTTCTGGAGCAAGGCTATGCATTGCTTGCGCCCAATGGCGTTCGACGCGGCGAAGATGGACCACGCTTTTTTGCAGGGCGTGACGGTGCGCCCAGAGATGATATTGCATTCACCTATGCGGCGTTGGAAGCAGCGAGCAAGCGTGCATCACTCGACATGTCCAAAGTCTTCGCCGGCGGCTTTTCTGCCGGTGGTTCCATGGCCTGGCTGTTGGCTTGCGAAACAGGCGAGCGACTTTCCGGCATGGTAAGTGTTGCGGGTGCGTTGAGAAGACCAAACAAGACAGATTGCGCTGGTTTGAAATCCTTGCCAATTATGCAGGTTCATGGCTTTGCAGATAAACAAGTGCCATTTGAAGGCAGGCAAATCAGAGACTGGCATCAAGGCAGTGTGTGGGTGTCCCTCGATCGAGCGCGTGAAGCAAATAGCTGTCGCTCAAACCCTGACAGAATTGAAATAGATGAAAGCTTTAGCAGCCGGATTTGGGATAAATCCTGTTCCGGGGCGCCGATACATTTACACGTTCATAATGGTGGGCACGGTTTGCCTAAGGGATGGACTGAACGGGCGCAAAAATTTTTTAAAACATATGGTAAGTGAGTTGTTTCGCTCTAGTCTTTATTGCCAATAAATCCGCCAGACTGTCTTGCCCAGAGGCGAGCGTACAGCCCATCTGATTTGATGAGTTCATCATGAGTTCCGGCTTCTGCAATTTTACCGCCATCTAGCACGATGAGGCGGTCCATGGCTTGGATGGTTGAAAGGCGATGTGCAATGGCGATTGCTGTCTTGCCTTCCATCAGTGAATTGAGGTTTTCCTGAATGGCGGCTTCTGCTTCTGAATCAAGCGCTGACGTTGCTTCATCCAAAACGAGAATAGGTGCGTTTTTTAAAAGCATACGCGCAATCGCAACGCGTTGTCTTTGCCCTCCAGAAAGTTTTACACCCTTATCTCCAACAAATGCATCAAGTCCGCTGCGGCCTTTAACGTCGGTGAGGCTTTCTATGAACTCAAGTGATTCAGCAGAACGTGCGGCCTCCATTACTTCTTCATCGCTCGCATCTGGTCGGCCATAGCGAATATTATCGCGGATGGAACGGTTGAGCAGGGAGGTATCTTGTGTGACCACGCCAATCTGTTCTCGTAATGTTGCTTGTTGAACATCGCGCACATCTTGGCCGTCGATAAGAATGGCGCCATCGTTAATGTCTCTCAGCCGCAAGAGCAGGGCAACCAGAGTTGATTTGCCAGCGCCTGACAGACCGATAACGCCAACCTTCTCGCCTGCTTTGAGCTTGAGTGTGAAGTTTTTAATCACAGGCTGTGTTGATTGGGCATAAGAAAATTCAACTTTTTTAAACTCAATACGTCCTTTTTTCACCTCAAGTGGTTTGGCATTTGGTTTGTCTTTTAAGGTGGGTGCCGTGGTCATAACAGGCATGGCATCGGAAATTGTACCGAACGTTCGTGTAACAGATTGCCCTAGGGCTAAAAACGCATTTGAACCAATTGCCAAAGACTGTGCAACAGACACGGAGGCCACAAATTCCCCCACAGTGACGAACCCATCGCGTATCCCCCAAATGCCAATAATAAAAATCGAGACGAGCAGGAGCGCATTAAAAACCTGCACTGTGCTGTTGGATGCAATGTAAGAACGGTTTTCGCTGTGCTGTGTGTCAATCGTCTCGCCAATGACCTTGTGAATGGCGCCAGCTTCAGAACGTTCTGCGGCAAAGAGCTTGACCATAGCGATATTGCTATAAACATCCGTCATAGCGCCGGTTGCCTTTGAGCTTGCGGCGGCCACCTTTTTTGAGCGGGCGAGATAATGCGGCACCATGATTTTTGCCAAGAGCACGTTGGCTATGATCCAGAAAAACACAGGGATCGCGAGCGGCCAAGCCAGTATGAGCAGAAGCGCAAATGCGCCAAAGAACTGAATAATTACGCGCGGAATAGTTTGCATGGCAATCATCATCTGGGTTTGAACAGAGCCCACCACTTGCGCAATGCGTGAGGCAACTTGGCCTGCAAAAATATCTTCAAAGAACGCAAGGTCCTGCGCTTCCACTGCGCGGTGAGCCTGCCATCGCATAGCCGCAGGCATGAGCGTTTGAACAGTTTGCGCCATAAACGCGCCACGGATGAAGCTCACCAATGGTTCAATGAGTGCAATTAATAGGAAAAAGGCAATTAGAAGTATTGCATTATTGGTCAAGAAGTCCGCTGGTGTTGAGGAGTTGATGCCGTCGACAATAAAAGCCACAGCCCAAATTGTGCCAAGACTAATGAGTGCCATAATGGTTGAAAGCAAAAATACGATGGCCAATACACCGCGAAACATTTTGGCAAAATGCCATACGAGCCTGAGCGGACCTTCATCCGGCATGGGCCGGATTTCGAACTCAAGTGGTTTGATGAGGTTTTCAAAAGGCTTAAAAAGAAAATCAGATAAAGACATGTGCGTCTCTATAGCGTGAAGCTTGTAATCAATCACCTTATTTATATTAAATTCTTTTCGACTTTAAGCCTATGAGTTGCTTGAAAATACGGCTGTGAATGATTATATGAATGGTATCCCTAAAGAGGATATATTTTTCACCACCCTTATACTCATTTTGAGTATAAATAAAATTCAAAGGGGAGTCATATGACAATCTTGGGTCAGGCAAAATCAGCAACTAACACAGCAATTGGCGCGAAATCCGCAGCCGAGGGCTATGGCGTGATGGAAATGCCGACGCTTGAATATACGCAAGAAGTGGCGCGTGAAACCGCACCGCTTTATGAGAAGGTAAAGCATCATATTCCTGAAATTGAATGGCCAGTACATGCGCCATATGTTTCTGCCATCAATAAAATCAAGAAAGAGCGCAATGCTGTTATTCTGGCACATAATTATATGACACCGGAGATTTATCATTGTGTTGCAGATGTTGCGGGCGATTCACTGCAACTTGCGATGGAAGCAGAAAAGGTGGATGCGGATATCATAGTTCAGTGCGGTGTGCACTTCATGGCGGAAACCTCCAAGCTTTTATCACCTGAGAAAACCGTACTTATTCCAGACATGAAGGCGGGGTGCTCTTTGGCAGAATCGCTAACGGGTGAAGATGTGCGCTTGCTGCGTGAAGCAAACCCGGGCGTACCGATTGTAACCTATGTGAACACATCCGCAGACGTGAAAGCTGAGAGTGATATTTGCTGTACATCGTCCAACGCGGTGCGTGTGGTTGAAAGTTTTGAATCTGATACTGTGCTGCTCATCCCGGATGAATTTTTGGCGCAAAATGTTGCAAAGCTAACAAAGAAAAAAATTCTGACATGGAAGGGCCATTGTGAAGTGCATGAGCGTTTCACTCCGGAAGAACTGTTGGCTTACAAAGAGGCCGATCCAGCAATTCAGATCGTGGCACATCCAGAATGTCCGCCATCGGTTGTTGATGTAGCAGATTTCTCCGGCTCTACATCTGGAATGATTGATTATGCCGTAGGTCAAAAACCTGGTGCGAAAGTATTGCTCGTAACTGAGTGCTCCATGGCATCTA
>CAZXZQ010000199.1:0-5309 GCA_964645215.1 uncultured Rhizobiaceae bacterium
ACATATCAAAATTTTACCCTTGCAAAAGTAGAAGAAAAGATGCAGGTGCGCGACATGTTTGTCTATGAGGAAGAGAAGCGGGTTGTTGGAACCATTAGTCTGGAAGGCGACATCTTGCATTCTCTCTTCGTGAAGCCTTCATTGCAGGGAAAAGGTATTGGTCATCAACTGGTTGATCATATAGAAAATCTGGCAAAGATGATGGGCTATAATAAAATCTATTTATCTTCTTCAATCACTGCCAAGCCATTTTACGAACGCCTCGGTTATGCCGTTGTCGAGTTTGAGAAGAGACCTTTTGGCTCTACCTGGCGCATGGAAAAGGCCTTGGTTTAAATCAAGTATTCTTGCAGAGACTTCACACTCATTTCGCGTTGGCTGACGGCTTCCATGGCTTCGGACATAGCAACAGCGGCGGTGAGGGTGGTTGTGTGCGCTGTGCGGGTTTTAAGTGCTGCCTGACGTAGCGAGCGCGAGTCTGACAAAGCTTTTGCGCCTTCGGTGGTGTTGATCACCAATTGCACCTGACCATTATGGATCGCGTCTTCGATATGTGGGCGGCCTTCAAGCACTTTGTTGATGCGTTTGCACGGCAAACCGTTTTCTTCCAAGAAACGCTGCGTGCCGCCGGTTGCCATCAGGTTAAAGCCAAGCTTGGCGAAGGTTTTTGCTGCTGGCAGAACGCCTTTCTTGTCTCCGTCCTTAACGGAGATGAAGATATTACCCTCTTTGGGCAAGTTGGTTCCACCGCCCATAACCGCTTTTGCGTAAGCCATAGGATAGTCAGAATCGAGCCCCATCACTTCGCCAGTTGAACGCATTTCTGGTCCAAGCAAAATATCAACACCGGGAAAGCGATTGAATGGAAAGACGGCTTCTTTAACAGCCATATGTTTGAGGTCTTGGGCTTCACGCCAAATGCCATAGGCATCAATTGCGTCTTGAAGCTTTTCGCCACCCATGATGCGGCTTGCGATTTTTGCAACCGGTGAACCGATGGTTTTGGCAACAAATGGAACCGTGCGAGACGCGCGCGGATTTACTTCTAGCACAAAAATTTCACCGTCTTTAATTGCGTATTGCATGTTCATGAGGCCAGAGACTTCGAGGGCTAAGGCCATTTTTTTGGATTGAACGATAAGTTCGTTGATTGTCTCTTGTGGAAGCGAGTGGGTAGGCAGTGAACATGCACTGTCGCCGGAGTGAATACCTGCTTCCTCGATATGCTCCATGATGCCGCAGACTTTGACGCTTTCACGATCACATAGACAGTCAACGTCAACTTCGATCGCACCAGAAAGATAAGAGTCTATCAGTACCGGAGTATCGCCCGAGACGACCACGGCTTCATTAATGTAGCGTTCAAAAGCTGCATCTGTGCGCACGATTTCCATAGCGCGACCGCCAAGTACATAGGATGGACGGATGACAACCGGATAGCCGATTTTCTTGACGATTGTGCGTGCTTCATCTGCCGAGCGTGCAATGCCGTTTCGCGGTTGTAACATGTCGAGATCGTTCAGCAGTTTTTGGAAGCGGTCACGGTCTTCGGCCAAATCAATTTTGTCCGGAGTGGTTCCGAGAATTGGCACATTGTTATCGGTCAGGAATTGCGCAAGTTTTAGAGGTGTTTGGCCGCCAAACTGAACAATAAGCCCTTTAAGCGTGCCTTTTGACTGTTCGACGCGGACGATTTCCATCACGTCTTCGGCTGTAAGGGGTTCAAAATAGAGGCGGTCTGACGTGTCGTAGTCAGTTGAAACCGTCTCTGGGTTACAGTTGACCATAATGGTTTCATATCCGGCATCTTCAAGTGCGAAGGCCGCATGACAACAGCAATAGTCGAATTCGATGCCTTGACCGATGCGGTTTGGTCCGCCGCCTAAGATCATTACTTTTTCGCGGCTCGATACTTGCGCTTCGTTGCGTAATTCGCCGGCGAATGGCACTTCATAGGTTGAGTACATATAAGCTGTAGGAGAGGCGAATTCCGCTGCACATGTATCGATGCGTTTATATACTGGATGCACATCAAGCTTGCTGCGCAGGGCCGTTACATCGCTTTCACTTTGTTGGGCAAGTTCGCCAAGGCGTACATCCGAGAAACCTTGTGCTTTTAACATACGCAGGTTTTGGGCATCATCAGGAAGACCATGTGCGCGAATGCGGTCTTCGCTTTCAATGATCATCTGGAATTGTTCGATGAACCAAGGGTCAAATTTTGAATAATTATGAACTTCCGCAGGTGACGTGCCTTCACGTAATGCTTGTGCCACCATGCGTAACCGATCTGGCGTCGCGGTTACAAGTGCAGCGCGGATTGCGTTTTTATCATCACCCTCGCCAATACCCGGGATTTCGATTTCATCGAGGCCGGACAATCCGGTTTCAAGGCCGCGGAGCGCTTTCTGCATGGATTCAGCAAAAGTACGACCAATCGCCATTACCTCGCCAACAGATTTCATAGCAGTTGAAAGATGGGGCTCTGAGCCCGGGAATTTCTCAAATGCAAAGCGTGGGATTTTGGTGACGACATAGTCGATAGATGGTTCAAACGAAGCAGGCGTTGCGCCGCCGGTAATGTCATTGTCTAGTTCGTCCAGAGTGTAACCAACAGCCAGACGCGCTGCAACTTTTGCAATTGGGAAGCCTGTTGCTTTTGATGCCAGTGCAGAAGAGCGCGACACGCGCGGGTTCATTTCAATCACAACCAAACGACCATCAGCTGGGTTCACCGCGAACTGCACGTTGGAGCCGCCAGTTTCAACGCCGATCTCACGTAGAACTGCAATCGATGCATTGCGCATCATTTGGTATTCTTTATCTGTGAGCGTTAGAGCAGGGGCAACGGTGATGGAATCGCCTGTATGTACGCCCATCGGATCAACGTTCTCAATCGAACAAATGATGATGCAATTGTCCGCCTTGTCGCGCACAACTTCCATCTCATATTCTTTCCAACCGAGAATGGATTCTTCAACAAGCACTTCATTGGTAGGGGAAGCGTCTACGCCGCCCACAACGAGTGTATAAAGTTCCTCTAGCGTATAGGCGATGCCGCCGCCCTGACCGCCCATGGTAAAGGAGGGGCGCACGATTGCTGGTAGCCCTGTTGTCTTGGTTGCCTCAAGCGCCTGCATTTGTGCTACAAGGCGATGTTCTTCTAGGCGCAGTGTTTCGCCTTCGCGCCATTCAGTTTCATATGCTTCTGTATCGCTTGCTTTACTGAGGCCTTTTTCATATTCAGCTTCGAACCTAGATTTAAGTTCGGTTGTATTCACAAATGCAGAGCGTGGTGTCGCAAGGCCAATTTTGTGCATGGCTTCACGGAAAAGGTCGCGGTCTTCTGCTTTGTCGATTGCATGAGCGTCAGCGCCGATCATCTCAACATTATGTTTGTCCAATACACCCATCTTGCGCAATGAAAGCGCACAGTTAAGAGCTGTTTGTCCGCCCATAGTTGGTAGAAGCGCGTCCGGCTTTTCCTTCTCAATGATTTTGGCGACAATCTCTGGCGTGATGGGCTCGATATATGTGGCATCAGCCAAATCCGGGTCGGTCATGATGGTTGCCGGATTGGAGTTTACTAAAATGATCCGATATCCTTCGGCTTTAAGTGCCTTACAGGCCTGAGTTCCGGAATAGTCGAATTCACAAGCTTGGCCGATAACAATTGGCCCAGCCCCGATGATAAGGATGGAGGAAATATCTTTTCTTGCAGGCATCTAGCTGTTGTCTTTCATGACGTGCGACAAGGCCCATGTGGGAGTGCATGGAATCAATTCGCAAAATTACTGGCTAGAAGAGTTCTATACTGGAAGGTTTTGCATTTAGAAAGGGGATAGTTGCGAGAAATTGGGGAGAATCGAAATTATTTTTATGCTGCGCGTTTCTGCCACAATGATTTTCTATCAGACAGACAGTATTTATAGCCTCTCCTCATAACCCAGAGTTTGAAAATGCGTTTATTTTCCCGTTTTATTTCAATTGTCGTTTTGTCTTTTGCTTTTCTTTCAAGCGCCATCGCGCATGAGTATGAAGTTGGCGATCTTTTAATCAGCCATCCGATTATTCCGTTGCCTGCAAAAGGCTCACCAGTTTCTGCCGGGTATGTGGAAATTCATAACAATGGAACAGAAGATGAAGTTTTGCTCAATGTTTCTTCAAGCTTTTCAAAGAAATCTCAAATCCATACAATGATTGTAGTAGATGAGATTGCCAAAATGCGGCCTGTAAAAGACGGGATTGTCATTCCTGCTGGAGGCATGGTCAAGCTTGAACAGGGTGGTTTGCATTTTATGTTTTTAAAGCTTTCTGAAAAGCTGGAAAAAGGTCAGCTTAAAGATGTTGTTTTGATGTTTAAAAATGCTGGAGACATAAGGGTTGGCATGATTGTGGTGGAGCAAACGAGCCATGCTGATCACTCTAGCCACTCCGATCACAGCACAGATTAATATGTGAATATTCGTCTGCTTTTCTTGGTGTTTCCATAATTTCGTCTTAAAATTGTCTCATATTATGACTGCAAATATATAAGCCCCTATTTGCAAGAACAACCTAAGGTTGCACTTTATTATGGGCTAGTCATGAGAATAACGCGTGCATATATAAACATCATAGGTTTGATGTACTTATGTTTTGCCAGTTTTTCTGCGCATGGGTTTACATTGTCTTCTACCGTTGAAGCCATAACTATTTCCTCTGTAGGCGCTGCTTTTCAAACGGTAACTTTTGAAAATACATATACTAACGCGGTTCCTACCTGTACCTATGTTCTTCCTAGCTCTGCTGATCCTCCTGCTACTGTCCGTATCATGGGTATCGGGTCAACTTCGATGCAGGTACGTATTCAACAGTTTGAAAATTCAAATGACGTAACACCTGGCACGGTTTACTGCTTGGTTGCGGAATTGGGTGCCAATACACTTTCAGATGGGACGCGTATTGAGGCGCGGACAGTTTTGTCTGAAGAAACACATGGTCAAACTGCGCCAGCCGGGTACACCATTGCAAGTATGGAAAATGTTACGGGGCTGTTTTCTGGCTTTACGAACCCGATTGCGCTTGGTCAGGTGATTTCTTTTAACGATGTGAATGCGAGTGTCTATCATGGCAATGACTGTAACAACCGCGGAAATCCTCCATTCGATGCAGGGTTTGCAGACGGCATATGCGTGACTAAAATTATTGGTCAGATCAATGGTACACGATTAGACGAGACACTCGGCATTATTGTCATTGAAAGTGGTACTGGCACTGCGGGAGATGTTGCTTTTGAGGCAACAAGAGGTGGGGATTCAATAGCAGGT
>CAZXZQ010000200.1:0-5284 GCA_964645215.1 uncultured Rhizobiaceae bacterium
CTTTACGTAGGGGCAATGTACTATTCAAAAGAGTAAATTGAAATGCTCATTTGCGACTTTAACGGAGTATTTTTTAAAATCTTTTTTGTAAAAATGAAGAACATAATGTATTACGCAGCATAATTTCTTGCGAAACGGATTATGCGTTCATGTATTTTGATGGAGTTCAAACTAATCGACCAATTTTTTCCATTGCACCGATGATGGACTGGACGGATCGTCACTGCAGATATTTCCATCGGTTGCTGACCAAGCATGCGCTTTTATATACGGAAATGGTTGTGGCAGATGCAATCATCCATGGTGATCGTGATTATCTACTAGGTTTTAATGATGAAGAGCATCCACTTGCATTACAATTGGGTGGAAGCGATCCACAAAAGCTTGCTCAAGCAGCGAAAGTTGCTCACGAGTATAATTATGATGAAATCAATTTAAATGTTGGCTGTCCATCTGATCGTGTTCAGTCCGGTACTTTTGGTGCCTGTTTAATGCGTGAGCCAGAACTGGTTGCGCGATGTGTTGCTGCGATGAAAGAGGTTGTTGATATTCCCGTTACGGTTAAGTGTCGTATTGGTGTTGATGATCAGGACACCGAAGCAGCGCTAAATGATCTTGCACATGCTGTCTGGAAAGAGGGGGCAGATGCGCTTTGGGTGCATGCGCGTAAAGCTTGGTTGGAAGGGCTTAGCCCAAAAGAAAATAGAGACATTCCACCACTCGATTATGATCGGGTTCATCGGTTGAAATCGGAAAACCCTGAAAAATTTGTTGGCATTAATGGTGGAATAGCTGATCTTGATGCGGGTCTAGAACACACGCCTCAAATGGATGGCATCATGCTTGGACGTGCTGCATATCAAAACCCATCTTTGCTGCGCAATGTCGACCAGTGTTTTTATGACCATACGCTAGAACCAACTTGTTATAGTGCGATTATTGATATGATGTGTGATTATGCAGAAAATCATGTTCAAAAAGGCGGTAAGTTAAACCAAATTACACGCCATATGATTGGTTTATTTCAAGCAATGCCCGGCGCGCGTGGTTGGCGCCAAACTCTTAGCGTCAAGGCAGTAAAAGCAGGTGCTGGACCAGAGGTTATTCAAGAAGCCTATGCAGCAGTTTCGCACAATATAAAAATTGCGGCATAGGTCTTTAGCTTGACGTTGTGAGCTGCGCCGCTTATTGCAGCAGTAACACCTAATCATGAAATGGATATCAGATGATATTTCCTCCTTTAGCAGAGCTCGTGCCTTTTTTTATAGGCATTGTTATTGCAGCTGGCATTGCTGGCTTGCTTGCGGGTCTTTTTGGCATTGGTGGCGGGGCTATACTTGTTCCTGTTTTTTATCAAATGCTGACAGAGCTTGGTGTAGATGAATCCATACGAATGCACCTTTCTGTTGGTTCGTCATTGGCGATTATTATTCCAACCTCTCTGCGATCATTTGCTGGCCACAAAGCCAAGGGTGCCGTGGATATGGATTACCTAAGATCGATGGCAATACCTGTCATATTTGGCGTTGGTGTCGCTTCACTCATTGCGGCTTATATTTCTGGCCGTAGTTTGCAGATCATCTTTGCGGCATGTGCGTTCCTGATCGGGTTTAAACTAATCTTCGGGAAAGATGACTGGAAGCTTGCTGATGATATTCCGACAGGGTGGGTGCGGTCTTTCGCTGGTTGGGCAATTGGATTTTTCTCAACTTTTATGGGCATTGGAGGGGGCGTCTTTAACAATACATTCATGACGTCATACAGCAGGCCAATTCACCAAGCGATTGCGACATCCTCTGGCATGGGAGTGCTGATCTCAATTCCTGGCGTCATCGTCTACATTCTTGCTGGTTGGGGTTTGCCTACCTTGCCGCCATTTTCCATGGGGTATGTAAACTTGCTCATGTTTATTACCGTCATTCCTGTGACGTTACTTGTTGCGCCGATTGGTGTGAAGATTGCACATCGCACGCAAAAACGTACACTTGAAATTGGATTTGGGGTTTTTCTAGTGCTGGTTGGCTTAAGGTTTCTCGTCAGCTTATTATAAAGATTAGTTGGCGTTTTCTCGTTCACGTTTGATCCGCTGACGACGTGTCTCACGCCGTGGTTTGCGCTCAACGGTTTCAAGTCTAGCTTCAAGCGTTTCCATAATATTACGGCGCTCTTGATCAGAATAATTCATCCAGCCGGAGATTTCATCTCTAGTGCGCCCGCAGCCAAAGCAAAGTCCGGTCTTCATATCCATTGAGCAAATCAAAATGCATGGGGATTGAATGTTTGCCATATAGTTTAGACTCATCTCAAGGTGGACTTTTGTCTGTATTATACTAAGTAGTTGGGATGTAAATACAACAATTTCGGCATCACAATGTCGTATCTTAGGTGCTATCCTTAAATGAGGAAAAAATGAAACAACGCGAAAGCGGCATGCCGTTTGATGACATTCGAAACTTGGTGTCTACATTGCCTCCTCTAGATGAAGATGCAAAGTCACATACAGCAGCTCAATTAAATGATCTACCAATTACTGAGCATGGAAGGCTCACGGAGATTTGTAAATGGCTTTCTGCATGTTCAGGGCGTTCGCCTTCGATCAATCGCCCGCTTGTGACGTTGTTTGCAGGCACGCATGCGCTAGAAAATAGCTTGGACGGTGGAGCTGGTGCCAAACAGCTATTGGAAGATGTGACACATATTTCCGCAGGTGGAAGTGTTGTGAACCGTTTATGCGCCCAATCTGATATTGGCTTAAAAGTCTTTGACTTGGCACTTCAAATTCCGGTTGAGGATATCTCTCAAGAAGCAGCCTTGGATGAGAAAGGCTGCGCTGGGACGATTGCATTTGGTATGGAAGCAATTGCAGGTGGAACAGATTTGCTTTGTCTCGCAAGTTTAGGAAATGAAACTTCTCTATCTAATATAGCAATTCTTTCTGTATTAATGGACGCTGATCCTGATGAACTTTTAACCTTGCGTAATGATGATGATCCAAAAGCCAAAGAAGCATTGGTCAAAGCAATTGAGCTCGCCAAGCCGCATAAGAGTAATCCTTTAGAGGTTTTACGTCGTGTTGGTGGGCGTGAGACTGCTGCCCTTTGTGGTGGCATATTATCTGCACGTTCGGAACACGTGCCGCTTATCATCAATGGGGTAGGCGCGCTTGCTGCTGCTTGTGTATTGTTTGCTATGAACCCGTCAAGCCTTGACCATGTTATGTACGCAACAAACGAAACAAATAGTGCATTGAGTAACGTTCAAGAGGCAATGAAATTAGATGCTATTCTTGGTGATGGTTTGACGTCTTCAAATATCAGTGGACTGCTTCTTGCTAGCAGCATGATAAAGTCTGCGTGCTGTTTGCTTCCTAATTAAGCAACTTCCGATTCCATTGGCATGCGGATATTATTTTCTGTAGCAACACGGTTCTTTGGAAGATAGCAAATTGCATCGGTACCTACGCGTAATTCGGACTTAATATCAAACGATCCATTATGCAGTTTAAGCAATGCTTGCACAATTGACAGGCCCAAGCCAGTTCCTGGTTCTGCATCCTTGATTGCAATCGTGCCTTGGCCAAAAGATGAGAGCACAATCGGTATTTCTTCCTCAGGAATACCAGGCCCAGTATCTGACACAGAGAAATATTGCCCACCTTTCGCTGTCCATCCAACTTTAAGTGTAATTTTTCCACCATTCGGCGTGAACTTTAATGCGTTTGAAATCAAGTTCAAAGCAACCTGTCTCATGGCACGTTCATCAACCCAGATAGGGGGCAGGTTTGCCTCGTATTTACAGATAAGCTCAATGTCTTTCTGTCTGGCTTTCACTTCCATTAAATGGCGTGCGGAATCAACGGTCTCCGAAAGCATCACATGCTCTTCATTTAACTCTTGGCGACCTGCTTCAATGCGTGAAAGGTCAAGGATCTCATTGATCAGGTTCAATAAGTGTGAGCCTGAATTAAAAATATCATTGGTATAAGATTTATAGTTCTCATTGCCGATCGGCCCCATCACCTCATCACGCATAATTTCTGAGAAACCTAGAATAGCATTAAGTGGTGTGCGCAACTCGTGGCTCATGGTTGCCAGAAAGCGAGACTTAGCAAGGTTGGCATCTTCTGCACGTTTGCGTGCGCCTTCAGAGTCTGCCTTAGCTGTTTCAAGTTCTAAAATAAGCATTTCTTTATCAGTTGCTAGCGTCAGCATTTCAAGTACCGATTGCTTAAACCGAGTTGCAATCACAAAGAAGAAAATCAAAGATACAAGCACAATGGTTCCCATCATTACCATCGTAATTTCTTGGGATAATAAAAACCGAACGGAGAGAATAAGGGATGCGGGTCCAGCAATAACCAACATATGCTTGGGCGAGTGATACATTAAACTTGTTAGCACGCCCTGAAACAACAAGAGTGAAGTAAACTGTATGATGTTAAATTCTGAATTATTGCAGCCCGTGCAATCAATTGATGCAAAAATGCTCCAAGCGGCTGCTAAGACCAAATTGGCACCTAGAAAGATATTGCTCCACTTACTAACGTCTTTTTTGTCCCGGGGTTCGGCCAAAAACTTTTTTGCAAGATACGTTGTTAGAATACACCCCAAAATTGCAATACAAGCCCAAAGGCCAGTCATCATATATGTTTTAGACATCAAGCTAATGAAGGCAATAACAATGATTAGCGTTGGCATGATAAGTGCAGAGCTTACGAGCTTTCGCGCAAAGCTTGTCAGTAGGTCAAGCTCATATCCAATTTGATCTTGGCCAATGGTATTAAGACGGTTGCGAAACTCGCGCACAGCACCTGTTGATGACTTGCGCGATTTGCTCAAATCAAGGACATTTTTGTCCACCATTTCCAGGGATGCTTCCATGTCACCTTACCGTACGCATTACTAAACAAGTATTCTGACTGAATTAACCCTTCAATTTATACAGTTAATTCGTTAATTTCCTGTTAGGAGATAGTATTGTTATTCACCAACATATGAGGATTTACAGTGAGGCTAAGGCGCATATTTGATATCTTGCGAACGCTTTGTTTTTTTGCAGGAATTATCGCTGCCATTGTCTATTTCAATCAAAGAAACTTAGAGGTTTTAAGCGGTAAACCTGTTGTTATTGATGGTGACAGCCTTAAATTAGAAGGGCAGGAGCTGAGATTAATCGGCATTGATGCGCCTGAATATTCCCAAACTTGTAAGAACGCAGATCAAATTACTGTTTATCAATGTGGTAAACTAGCAAGAGAACATCTTATAAAACTACTATCTGTTGG
>CAZXZQ010000201.1:0-5278 GCA_964645215.1 uncultured Rhizobiaceae bacterium
ATGTATACGCATGGAACGCCATTTCGCCGCGCAATTGAAGAGGGCTTGCTTGACCCTAAACGTGTTGTTCAAATCGGCATTCGCGGAACTATGTATGATGGCGAGGATATTGAATGGGGTCGTGCGCAAGGTGTGACCATTATCGATATTGACGAATGCATGGAACGTGGATTTAAAGACGTTATGGCACAGGCACGCGAAATCGTTGGCGATACGGAAACTTATGTTAGTTTTGATATCGACTTTATCGATCCTGCGTTTGCGCCGGGAACAGGTACGCCAGAAATTGGCGGCCCTGATACATGGACAGCACAACAATATGTGCGAGGATTATCGGGTGTTAATATGATTGGGGCAGACTTGGTTGAAGTATCGCCACCTTTTGACCAATCGGGTAATACATCATGGGTAGGAGTATCTATTTTATTTGAATTGTTATGCGTACTTGCCGAAGCTGAAAATAAGCGTAAAGTGTAGACCATAATATGAAAAGGGAGGGTAGCTTTGCAGCGAAGTTACTCAAACCTGAATTAATTGCTGCAAACTCATAAGGGAGAGAAAAATGAAATCATTAAAAACTATGGTAGCTGCACTTGCTGCATCAACAGCAATGTTCGCAGCAACAGTGCCTGCTTCAGCTCTAGACGAGCTTACAGTTGCTTACTTCTTGGAATGGCCAACACCAAACCAGTTCGCACAAGCTAACAAAATCTATGAAAAAGAGCTTGGCGTAAAAGTTAACTGGGTATCTTTCGATGCTGGTACTGCAATGTCTGCTGCAATGGCTTCAGGCGACGTGCACATCTCATTCTCACAAGGTGTAACACCTTTCCTAGTAGCAACTGCTGCTGGTCAAGACCTTCAGGTTGTTGATGTTGCTGTTTCTTACTCAGACAATGACAACTGTGTTGTTCGTTCAGAGCTTGAAATCACAAAAGACAATGTTGCTGATCTTAAAGGCAAGAAAGTTGCTGTGCCACTAGGTACTGCTGCTCACTCTGGCTTCCTAGCTCAAATGAAGCATTTCGGCATTGCTGAATCAGATCTAACAATCGTTGACATGGCTCCATCAGATTCTGCTGCTGCTTTCTCACAGCCAAACACAGACCTTGCTATGGCTTGTGGTTGGGGTGGTGCGCTTCGCACAATGAAGCAACACGGTAGCCCAATTATCGAAGGTGCTGAAAAAGAATCTGTTGTTGGTAAAGTGTTCGACGTAACATCTATCCCAACTTCATTCGGTGAAGAAAACCCAGACATTCTTGCTAAGTTCCTTAAAATCACTGCTGACATGAATGCGAAATACGCTAAAGACTCAGCACCAATGATGGAAGCAATTGGTAAAGCAGCTGGCATGGACGCTGAAGGCACTGCAGCAGTTATCGGTACATTCGTGTTCCCAACTGTTGAAGAGCAGCTTTCAGACAAATGGATGGGCGGCGGTGTTGCTGACTTCCTAGCAGCTGGCGCTAAGTCACTTGAAGAAGGCGGCAAAATCAAAGCACTTGGTGATTACAAAGCACTTGTAAACTCAAGCTACCTTGAAGCTGCTTCAAAGCTTTAATCTGAATTTATCAGACTAAAATTTGCGCAGCCCCAACTCGGTTTGGGGCTGCGTTTTGCCCAAACAAAAACTCATTACATTTCGGGGAAGACTTTCATGTCAGGACTACTCATTGATGATGTTTCCATGACCTTTGAACTACCAGATGGTGGCAAGGTTGAAGCGTTGAAGAATATCAATCTTAACATCAAGGAAGGCGAATTGATCTCTGTTTTGGGGCCGTCCGGTTGTGGTAAAACCACATTGCTAAACATTGTGGCGGGTTTCTTAGCGCCTACAGGTGGGCAATCTGTTTTGAACGGTGATGTAATTGCGGGCCCAAGCCCGGAACGCGGTATGGTTTTTCAAAAAGGTGCGCTTTTTGAATGGATGAGCGTACGCAAGAATGTTTCCTTTGGGCCTGAACTTAAAGGCATGGGTAATGCGGAGATGAAAGAAAAAGTCGATCATCTTCTGGATGTTGTGGGTCTTCAGGACTTTAAAGAAAAAGCGATTTATGAACTCTCCGGCGGTATGCAGCAGCGTGTGGCATTGGCCCGTTGTCTTGCAAATGAGCCGGATGTAATTTTGATGGATGAACCGCTTGGCGCGCTTGATGCGCTGACACGCGAGAAGATGCAGGGGCTTGTATTGAAGCTCTGGAAAGAGACGGGCAAGACCATTATTCTTATCACACACTCTGTGGAAGAAGCGCTTCTCCTAGGCGAACGTCTGATTGTGATGGCGCCGCGCCCGGGTCGCATCCACAAGGAATATCAATTGCCGTTTGCGGAACTCGGTGTTGGTGCTGATTTGCGTGAAGTTAAAAAACACAAGAAATTTGGCAAAACCCGTGATGAAATTCTCTCCATGATCTGGGATATGGAAGAGGAAATCATGGGCAGAACCGATAGCGCGGCGTAGGGGAATATTATGTTTTTTACTGATCCTGATTTTTTAACAGAGTTTGGCTTTGCAATCACAACATCTCTTTGGATGATCGTTGGTATTGCTGGAATATTTGTAATTTACCTTATCTTCAGCGCTGCATTTTCGTTTCTCTACAACATCTATACAAGAGGCAAAGAAGCAAAAGGCTTTGGTAGCCTCAAAACGGTAACGTTTGGCGATGAAAGTTCTGTTATTGCGAACCGAGTTGCATCTGTTCTAGGTGTTATAACAATCTTCTTTCTTTGGGGTTTGGCAACAGAATCGAAGCTTCTTCCTTTTAGTTTGCCTGGTCCAGCGAATGGTGATTATCAATTTGAGTACACCGCTAAGAATGCAAATGGTGACACAGACAGCGCCGTAATACAGTTTAGAATTGCAAAGCAAGGTGCCGAAGTAGAGAAACTCGAAGCGCCTGCTACATCTGAAGGTTTTGCCAAAGATGATGCGGTAATGATGATCGAACGTCGTAGTAAAATCTTTAAACCACAAAATAATGATGATGGTGGCAAAGAAGATGGTTACGAAATTACAGAGATCAATGGTGAGCCTGTAGCGCGTGAACAAGTTATCGAAATTGATGGTGGTGAAGTTCTGTATACGAAGCGCGGTAGTTTCTCCATTCGCCCATCTGGTGGGATGACAATGGAGGCATTGTTCTTGCCGCCACCAGAAAAGGTTTGGAGCACGTTTCTTGAACTTAACAGTGATGGCTATCAAGGTGTTTCGCTTTGGGAGAATGTTTTCTGGTCATTAGCGCGTGTGGTAATTGGTTTTGCACTTGGTTGTTTATTCGGTATTCCACTTGGCTATGCGATGGGTCTTAATGGCTGGTTGCGCGGTTGGTTCGATCCGATTGTAGAGTTCATGCGTCCTGTGCCGCCATTGGCTTTGATCCCGCTTGTTATTATTTGGTTTGGCATTGGCGAGCAGGGTAAGATTTCATTGCTCTTCTTGGCAGCACTATGGATCATGACAATCGCTGCGCGTTCTGGTGTCTCTGGTGTGAACATCTCCAAAGTACATGCGGCATATTCATTGGGTGCGAGCAAAACGCAAATTCTAACGCGTGTTATCATGCCGAATTCACTACCGGATATCTTTACTGGTGCCCGTGTTGCTATGGGCGTTTGTTGGGGTACAGTTGTTGCGGCGGAACTTGTTGCTGCTGAAAAAGGCATCGGTAAAATGATCATCGCTGCATCGAAATTCCAGCTTACGGATATCGTGATCGTTGGTATCGTGATCATCGGCATCATTGGTTTCGGCATCGAAGTTCTTATGCGCATTATCGAGAAGCGTCTTATCCCTTGGAAAGGCCGTGGGTAAGCATGAATGGTCAAGCAAGCCTTCAATAAACCATTTACGCAGCAGGAAGAAATGGCTTCAGAAGTCATTGATCGTGCTGTTGAAATTCTGAAATCTGGACGACTTCATCGCTATAACACGCTTGAAGATGAAGTCGCGGAAGCTTCACTGCTTGAAGAAGAATATGCCCATTACCAAGAAGCAAAATATTGCATTGCGGTGACATCCGGTGGTTACGCCATGCAGGTTGCTTTGCGTTCTGTTGGTCTAAAGCCCGGCGATAAAATTCTTGCAAATGCCTATACGCTTGCGCCTGTTCCCGGCGCGATTTTTGCAGCTGGAGGCGTGCCAGTGTTTGTTGAGATTGACGACAATTGGCATACGGATATCGATGATCTTCGTACAAAGGCAAAACAATCTGGCGCGAAGTTCATGATGCTTTCTCACATGCGCGGTCATATTGCGGATATGGACGCGATTGTTGAAATTTGCCAAGCATATGATATCACGCTGATTGAAGATTGTGCGCATACGATGGGTGCGAAGTGGAAGGGCAAACGCTCTGGTAATTTCGGTAAGGTTGGATGTTTTTCAAACCAGACCTACAAACATATGAATTCGGGCGAGGGCGGTTTCATTACTACAGATGATGAAGAAGTTGCCGCGCGCGCTATCATCCATTCCGGTTCCTATATGCTTTATGGAAGACATGGTGCTGCTCCTTCGGAAGAAGTATTTCGTAAGGTACGGCTAGAAACGCCTAACATGTCGGGCCGTATGGACAATCTTCGTGCTGCACTGCTGCGCGGACAGTTGAAGACACTCGATGAAAATTGCGCGCGCTGGAACGACCGTTATCAGGTGCTGGAGCAGGGGCTTCGAACATCTTCTCTTCTTTTACTGCCTGAGCGTAAACAGCATGAAGCGTATGTCGGCTCTTCCATTCAGTTCCAACCAATGAACATCGCACCAGACGACATTCCAACACTTGTTGAAAATTGTGCGAAGCGTGGCGTTGAAATCAAGTGGTTTGGTGATGATGAACCCAAGGCCTTCACCAGTCGATATGACTCTTGGCAGTATTTTGATGAAATTGCTGACTTACCAAAGACGCGTGAGGTTCTCTCTCGTACATGCGATATGCGCGTGCCGCTTACCTTCGACCTTGATGATTGTGCGCTCATCGCAGAGATAATCTGTGATGAAGTTGAGGCTTTATCTTAGGGCCTGATTGCTGAGTAACAATTTCTTGTGGTGTGGTCTTTCTACTATCGCCATGCCTGCAAAACACATGTTTTTGAACGCAAGTTATCAAGTTTTTGGAGTAATTTCTTAGTCTTCTGTTATGCACTAAAATACGCAGGGCAATCCAAAAAATAACCTTGTTTTTAAGATTTCCATATTTTAGAATAATTCTAAACTACGCGTTTCCGATTCAACATATGAGGTCAAAAATGAACGATATGAACCAGGGAAAAT
>CAZXZQ010000202.1:0-5254 GCA_964645215.1 uncultured Rhizobiaceae bacterium
CACGCGTCCCAAACCGCATTCATCTCGGCAAAATCACCCATATCAACCAGCCAGATTGTAGCGGAAATTATTTTGCTTTTATCTGTACCCGCCTCAGCCAAAAGTGCATCAATCTGACTCAGAATTGTTTTTGTCTGTTCTTCTGTTGTCTCACCCTTAGCAACCTGACCGGCAGTGATAACTGTATTTCCATGAACCACGGCTTGGCTCATACGTGGATTTGAATCTATTCTCGTAATCGACATGTTTTCTCCCTTAAGTTTTATAATTACCTTTAATGAGAAATTGTTTTTATACAAGCCATGACAAACACATCTCATACCCCATATAAGAAGTTATAAGAGGGAAACATTCACATGAAAACGATTTGCTGGTTCAGGCAAGATCTTCGCCTTGCGGATAATTATGCGCTGACACATGCAGCACAAAAGGGTGATATAATTCCTGTTTTCATACTCGATGAAGAAGACAGAGAGCTTGGCGGTGCATCCAAGTGGTGGCTTCACCATAGTCTTAAAGCGCTAGAAAAAAGCCTAGGTGGTTTAATTTTTATGCGTGGCAAGCCATTGGAATGTTTAAAAAAACTCGCAAAAATATCAGAAACTGACCGTATTTACTGGAACCGCTCTTACGAACCACATAGCGTAGCGCGAGACAAAACCATCAAAGCGCATTTCAAATCAGAAGGTTTTGAGGTGAAAAGCTTTTGCGGCAGCCTAGTGCGAGAACCTTGGGAAAGTGAAACAGGCTCTGGCGGCCCATACAAGGTCTTCACTCCTTTCTGGAAACAAAACATAGCAAAGGGATTACCTGCCCCCATTCCTGCACCCAACTTCAAACTTGCAACCTTACCAAAAATGGGCGATCAACTTGATGCTTGGAACCTCCTACCAACCAATCCTGACTGGGCTGATGGGTGGCATTATATGTGGGTGCCGGGCGAAACAGGTGCCGCTAATCAACTCGACAGATTTTTAGAAAACGGACTTTTAGGCTATGGCGAATTACGCAACCGCCCTGACCTACCGCACCATTGTTCACACCTTTCTCCGCATCTACATTTTGGCGAAATCTCACCACGCCAAGTTTGCGCCAAGGCAAACTTTACTGCAGATCAAAATTTTGCGGTTGAGAAAGATGTAGCTAAATTTATTGCACAAATTGGCTGGCGAGACTTTTCAAACCACTTGATGTTTCATTTCCCTGAAATAACCAAGCGAAACTGGAAACCTGCCTTTGATAATTATCCGTGGGTAGAGAACCCAGAACAGCTTAAAGCTTGGCAGCGCGGCCAAACCGGCTACCCAATGGTAGATGCTGGCATGCGTGAATTGTGGCATACAGGCTACATGCATAACCGCATTCGCATGTTGGTCGCGAGTTTTCTAGTTAAACATCTCCGCATTCACTGGAGTGCGGGGGAAGCATGGTTTTGGGACACCCTTTTAGATGCAGACATGGCGAACAACAAAGCGAGTTGGCAATGGGTATCCGGCAGTGGTGCGGATGCTGCTCCCTATTTCCGTATCTTCAGCCCTATCTCTCAAGGCCCCAAATTTGATCCGAATGCCGACTATGTGCGTAAATGGTGCCCTGAGTTAAAAGACCTGCCCAACAAATACATTCACACTCCATTTGAAGCGCCTTTTGGCGAACTTGCAATGGCTGGCGTAAAACTCGGCGAAACCTATCCACAACCAATCGTAGACCATAAAAAAGCCCGCGAAGCTGCCCTTGCAGGCTATCAACATGTAAAGGCCGCAACGCATGTTGGATAAAGGTGAATATAGGACTTGATTGTTTGCGTAAGCTCGTTTAGCTCATGGGTTAGCGACTGATTTGCGGGTATGGCGGAATAGGTAGACGCAACAGACTTAAAATCTGTCGATCATTGATCGTCCCGGTTCAAGTCCGGGTACCCGCACCAGGTGACTTTTCTTTTAAGTAATTGATATAATTATATTATATTTAATTTAGCGATGCTTTAGAATACCCTTTAGTCCACCTTTTATAAATAGAATTTCTGCATACTATGAACTTACAATTTTTATTACTCCGTAAACGCGCGAATAAACTGATTGATTAGTGGTTTGATGAGGTGGCTCAGTGGGTGTGCTCTCGCGTTTTGATAAACGCTTCGACGAGCATGCCTGGGATGAGCTGTTGACCAGAGCGGCTTCAACAACGTATTGATGCACGTTAAACAAGTCTGAAACTCTTCTAATCGAAATATGAAAAAGCTGGCAAGGATGCCAGCTTTTCTTTTTTACAAAAACAGCCTGAAAACTTGCCCTACGCAGCGAGTTCGAGAATCTCACGAACTTGAGCAGGACTTGGAATTGGGCGTGGATTAACTTGAACCCATGGCACGGCCATCGATGCTTCAGCAATCTTGTCAAACTTCTCTGGCCCGATATCAACATCGGATAACTTCGTCGGCATGCCAAGTTCCTTGATTAGAGCTTCCAGCGCATCAGCTGCATCCTCACCTGGTCGTCCCAATGCGCTGGCTACTTGAGCCTGGCGATCTGCATTGGCTTCCTTGTTCCAACGCAATACCGATGGCAACATTACGCATGACGTATGCCCATGCGGGACATCGTAAAGAGCACCTAGAATGTATCCGATGCCGTGGCTGGCTCCTACTGGCGCACCAGAGTGCAGAGGACTGAATGACATCCATGTGCCCAATTGGCAATCAAGGCGTGCTTCCAAATCGGAGGGATCAGCCTTAACCCGGCGCAACCCATCACTCAACAGCTTTATCGACTGGTACCCATGGGCATCACCAAACGCATTTGTTTTAAGTGCACATACACCCTCAATGCCATGATCTAGTGCTCGCACCCCTGTCGATAGCCAAAGCCACTCTGGAGTGTGTGTGGTCACAGCAGGATCGAGAATTGTTGCTTGTGGTATAATGGTTGGAAGCTTTATGATTTGTTTGGCTTTGCTCGCCTCCTCAGTAATTCCTGCCATTCCGTTAAATTCACCTCCTGAGAGGGTTGTCGGAATACTGATTTGGCGGACTGTGAGTGGCTTTAAATTTGGAGGAACAGGCGTGCCATCAGGCCCTGGAGTTGGAAGCATTCCATCCATATCTTCGACAGTTTTGAAATCATTGGCAAGACAGATCGAAACCCCCTTAGCACCATCTGTGATTGACCCACCTCCCAGTGTCATTATGAGGTCAATCTTTGCTTCACGAGCCTGTTTGGTCGCTTCAATAACTGCGGACCGTGGAGTATGTGGGGGCATGTTATCAAACGTACCCACACAACGCTCACCCAATGCTGTACGCAGTTTTTCAATCTCATCGGTTTCCCGGTTTAGTGTACCACTCACCATCAGAAAGATGCGTTTGGCACCGATACGGTCAGCAACTTCAACTGCTGCCTCACTAGCAGGTCGTCCGAAAATTACTTCATCCTGTTTGCTAAGAATTACATGTCCTGTGTTTGTCATATTTTCCTCCAATTGGTTATGACTATCTTGAATCGGCCCTCTCCTAATAAAGGGCTATAAATTATCTCTAGACAATAGTGCCAAATGGAACCAAAATACAAGTTCCAAATTGAACCATTTATGAAAATCGGAGTTTGACGTGAGTGACGCTATTACTAAAATACAGGAATCTACAGCTTGGTTCATTTTGAACAGGCCAAATGACATGAATGCCCTCAATGAAGAAATATTAGATTTACTGGAAGCGTTTCTAGAATCCACAAGCAAGGATAATAATATTCGCTGTCTTGTGATTACCGGAACTGAACGCGCTTTTTGTGCCGGCGCAGACCTGAAAGCAACCACAGACAATGGCGAATTGCCTCCTGGTACACCCGATTTTATTGACCGTGTCGGTACAGTTTTTGGCAAACTCCGCAATTTCCCAAAGCCGGTTATTGCCTCACTCAACGGCTACACAATGGCAGGTGGATTAGAACTGGCCATGTGTTGTGATCTGGTTGTCGCATCAGAATCCGCCAAAATCGGTGACGCACATGCTAATTTCGGGGTATATCCTGGAGCAGGCGGTGCAGCGATTTTGCCTCGTATTGTGCCGACAAATGTTGCTAAATATCTGTTGTTTACAGGTAAGCTGCTTTCGGCAAATGAAATGAAATCGTATGGGTTTGTGAACGAAGTTGTCTCAGATGAATTATTGTCAGAGGCGACACAAACATTGGCTGATCTGATTGCAACCAAAAGTCCTATTTCGCTCTCTCGCATGAAGATGGTAGCAAACACCACGTCGGGGAAAACTGCCGAAGCAGCGCTTCAACATGAGCAAGTTCTGTTCCGGCAGCACATGCGTTCTGCCGATGCTGCCGAGGGATTGAGTGCATTTTCTGAAAAGAGAACGCCTCAGTTTAGTGGGCGGTAAACATGCAAAGGTTTGGGCTTGATTGAAATTAACCTCAAGTTTATTCGAGGCTCAACCCATCAAAATCACTGGCATCATGGCGCTCAATTAGCCGCGTATTTTCCTCCCCATAATACCGGTTGACGATTCGGCCACGTTTGACAGCAGGACGAGCAGAAATATTCTTGGCCCAACGGATCGCATGGGTATAGCTGCCTACGTCAAGGAATTCGGCGGCGTCATAGGCATTGTCTAACAGCACCTGACCATACCAAGACCAGATAGCGATATCCGCGATAGTATATTCACTACCGATGAAATATTCGTTCTGGGCCAAGTGTTTGTCCAGAACATCTAGCTGACGTTTCACCTCCATAGTAAATCGATTTATGGGATATTCTTGCTTAGAGGGCGCATATTTGTAAAAATGACCAAACCCACCCCCTAGGTAGGGTGCACTGCCCATTTGCCAGAAAAGCCAGGACAACATTTCCGGCCGTTTCATGTTATCTGCTGGTAGGAAGGCATCGAATTTCTCGGCGATATGCATCAAAATTGCGCCACTCTCAAAAATCCGAACTGGTGTTACTCCAGAGCGATCAACCAAAGCAGGGATTTTTGAATTGGGATTGATTTCAACAAATCCGCTAGAGAACTGATCGCCCTCAAAAATGTCGATTAACCAAGCATCATATTCCGCCTCTGCAAAGCCTAAAGCCAACAGCTCTTCCAGCAATACGGTAATCTTGACGCCATTAGGCGTACCCTGCGAATAAAGCTGAAATGGGTGTTTTCCAACAGGCAAATCCTTGTCGAAAGTCGCACCGGCAATGGGTCGGTTGACATTGGCAAATTTGCCACCACTTTCAGCCTCCCATGTCCAAACTTTTG
>CAZXZQ010000203.1:0-5217 GCA_964645215.1 uncultured Rhizobiaceae bacterium
ATAACCTTAAGTGACGCATCCTATCAGTAAGTTTTTTCAACGTTGAAAAATGAGTTGCTAAAAGAACTAAACCTCTTACCCAAACATCGGTCCGCCTCGATATCTTGGAAATGAGTAGCCATTGACCATCACCACGTCGATTGCTTCGGGTGAGGTTGCGATTTTTTCATCCAACACTTTTTGTGCCTCGGCACGCATAGCAGCCATGATACGATCCATAATTTGCTCAGCGGTAAAAGGCTTTCGCGTGATGCCTGCCGATGCGGAATTCTCCTCGATGATTTTTGTAACTTCCGGATCCACACTTGGCTTGTTGTTATCATCATAAATGTACCAACCTTTGCCTGTTTTGCGGCCAAAGCGCCCCATCTCGCAAAGGGTGTCGGCAATAGTGACGTAACGCTCATTCGGGTCGCGCGTTGGAGCTAGGCGTTTACGGTTCGCCCAGCCAATATCAAGGCCCGCAAGGTCTTGCATCTCGAAAATACCCATCGGGAAACCAAAGCCGCGCATCGCGCTATCGATATCATCGGGCAGGGCTCCGTCCTGCAACATATAGTCTGCTTCCTTTCGGTAGGAAGACATGATTCTATTTCCGATAAATCCATCACAAACCCCTGATGGTACAGTGATTTTCCGCAACGCTTTGCCAAAAGTGAAAGCTGTTGAGAGTGCCTCAGGTGCAGCTTCGTCCGTCACAACGATTTCCAGTAGTTTCATAATGTGGGCAGGTGAAAAGAAGTGTAAGCCGATTACGCGTGATGGGTCTTTCGTTGATTGCGCAATCTCATTGACGTCTAAGTATGATGTGTTACTGGCGAGAATAGCATCTGGTTTTGTTACAGTGTCTAGTTTTGCAAAAACTTCCTTTTTCACGCCCATATCTTCAAAAACGGCTTCAATAATGAGGTCACAATCTGAAAGGCTCGCGTACTCAATATTGCCACTAAAATTACCGAGCATATTTCTATGTTTTTCTGAAGAGATGAGGCCGCGCTTTAGGCTGCCATCCAGTGTTTTAGTGACGCGTGACTGGCCTGCCAGTAAAGCGTCCTGATCACGTTCCAGCATGAGTGCACTATAACCAGATAATAAACATGCAGCTGCAATGCCTGCACCCATTGTGCCACCGCCGATCACGCCGATTGATTTGAGTTCACGGGGTGCAACGTCTTTCAATTCTGGCATGCGTGTGGCGCTTCGCTCGGCAAAGAAAATATGGCGCAGTGCTTTTGATTGTGTGTCTTCTTTAAGCTGTATGAAGCTTGCGCGTTCTGCAGCAAATGCGTCTAATGCTGATAGTGTGATAGATCGTTCAACCGCATCCACCGCTGCTGAAATCGAATTTTGCCCGCGTGCTTTTGTAACAAGTGAAGCTTTAAGCTTTTCCCATTCTTCTGGTAATGTGGGTTGGTTCGCTTCGCGTTGTGCGATTGGAGTGCGTTTCGAAATATCGCCCTTTGCAAATACAATTGCTGCTTCTTGTAAATCCCCTTCTGCTACGTCATCCGCGAGGCCAATATCCTTGGCCTTGGTGGCTGAGATTGGCTTTCCACTTGCGATGAGCGAAATAGCTTCTTCTGGCGAAACCAACCTTGGCATGCGAACCGTTCCACCAGCACCAGGGATTAGGCCTAGATTTACTTCAGGCAATCCAAGTTTGGCAGAAGGCGTACAAATGCGATAATCGCAACCAAGCGTTACTTCTAACCCGCCACCAAGTGCCGTTCCGTGAATTGCTGCAACCCACGGTTTGGTGGTTGCTTCCAGCGCATTCACTACATCAGGCAGGTGTGGCTCTTTTGGTGCCTGATTGAATTCACGAACATCTGCGCCTGCAATAAAAGTACGTCCTTCGCACATCAGGACAACGCGCTCAATATCATGATCTGCTTCTGTTTCCTCGATGGCATCCATAAGCCCTGACCGCACTGCGTGGGAAAGTGCATTTACCGGTGGGTTATTGACTTTAATCAAAGCAATATTATCGATTTTTTCAATTGAGATAGGATTCATACTAAGTAGCCTGTTGTTCTAAACACGTAAAAGAGGTCGCAACTTTACAATTGCAAATCTAGAGAACGGTGCCAAGATTGTAATTCAAAAATAAAGATAAAGAGATACCTAATGTCGACAGAAACCGTAACTGATGAAGCCCCAAAAAGAGGGCGACGAGCTGGTGGGCGCTCAGGCAATAAAAGAGGCAAAGGGGCAGCAATTTCGCAAAGCCCTTGGAACTTGCCAATAAATTCGGACAAACCTACCGAACCTTTGCCACCTGAAGGCGTAGAAGCCATCCACGATACGGCGATGCGGGTTCTCGAAGAAATCGGCATAGAATTCCTGAACATAGAAGCTGCTGAAATTCTAAAGGCGCATGGCGCTACATTATCAAATGTCACCAAAGAAAGTGCATTGGTCAAAATGGACCGTGATATGGTGATGGAAAAACTAAAAACTGTTCCAGAGCAGTTTACCCTGACACCACGTAATCTTGATAGGCAGATTATCATTGGCGGTAACTACATGACATTCGGGAATGTTTCTTCGCCTCCAAATTATTCTAATCTGGATGAAGGCCGAAAAGTAGGCACCCGAAAAGCGTATCAGGATTTTATTAAGCTAACGCAATATTTCAATTGCTTGCATTTTGCAGGAGGCTACCCAGTTGAGCCGATGGATATTCATCCCTCCGTGCGCCATCTGGATTGCTTATATGACAAGCTAACGCTCACAGACAAAGTGGTTCATGCATATTCTCTTGGTAAAGAACGTGTTGAAGATGTAATGGAAATGACACGCATTGCGGGCGGGCTAACTCATGATGAGTTTGATGCCTCTCCTCGTATGTACACCAACATCAATTCAACCTCGCCATTAAAGCATGATCATCCTATGCTGGATGGTTTGATGCGGCTTGCACGAAGAGGTCAGCCAACAGTGGTAACGCCATTTACATTGGCTGGCGCTATGTCGCCTATTACACTTGCGGGTACAGTTGCACAGTCAATTGCAGAGGCTTTGATTGCTGTTGTCCTTTCGCAATGTGTGAACCCTGGTTGCCCATCGGGTATTGGTACATTCTCATCAAATGTAGACATGAAAACTGGCGCGCCCGCTTTTGGAACACCAGATTATATGCGCACGACACAAATGACTGGGCAAATGGCGCGATTTTATAAAATTCCACTGCGCGCTTCCAATACCTGCGTTTCCAATGCGCCTGATAATCAGGCAACTTGGGAAAGTTCGCATTCCCTATTTGCAGCGATAACTTCTGGTGTAAACATGGTTTACCACGCAGCGGGCTGGCTAGAAGGTGGGCTATGCGCATCTTATGAAAAATTCATCATGGACTGTGAGCAAATCCAGCAATTGACAGCTTATATGAAGCCGGTGAACTGGAATGCCGATGAACTCGCATTCGATGCGATGGCTGAAGTGGGGCAAGGCGGTCACTTCTTTGGTATTCAACATACACAAGACCGATATGAAACGGCTTTCTATTCTCCATTTCTGTCTGATTGGTCGAATTATGAAAATTGGTATGATAGAGGCGCAGAACTAAGTGTTGATCGTGCGCACAAGGTTTGGAAACAAATTTTAGAAGAGTTCGAAGCGCCACCCATGGATGAGGCAATTCGTGAAGAGCTCGAAGCCTTTGTTATAAAGCGCAAGGAAGAGGGCGGCGCACCAACTGATTTCTAAGAGGAATATTTCCAATGTCGCTCAAATCTCTTTTCATCGCTATTGCAGATGCATTGGATGGAGATTTGGAAATCGAACGGCTTGGGCGGACTTCATTGGTAGAAGCAGCACCTCAAGCGGGAAATTATACTGGTAAAATTTCTCCATTACCGCAGGCAATTATCAAAGTTATGGAACGCGATGATGCGCATCCTGCCTGCAAGCTTATAGCAGAAACAGCTTTGCTTTGGGCCCCGCCACAAACATCAAATGATCCAGATTACATTGCACACAGCCTCCCTAAGTCACATGTCGAGTTATTAGGGCCAGATGGATTGGTAAAATCTAACGAAGTGCGGCTAGGCCTATACGGTATGTTGCCAGGACACGAATATGGTATCCGCACCCATCCTGCGGAAGAGGTTTTCGTCATGCTGGCGGGAGAAGCAGATTGGAAGCGTGGAGAGGACGATTATTCACCACATGGACCAGGCGCACGCTCCTATCATAAATCAATGTTACCGCACGCTAATCGTACAAGGGACCAAGCATTTATGTCTGTTTATGTTTGGGCGGGCGATGTCTCAACTGAACAATACGAGTATAAAGGTGTGGTTAATTAGATATACACATCGTAATTAATATCGTTGCAAGGCGTTAAGCCCTTGATGAGTAGTGTCTCTTTATCTTCCTCAGAAAGATTATATATGCCATATGCAATCGCTTCCAAAAGGGCTGGTATTAGACCTTTATGAAAATGAGATGTCATGAGTACTGGCGCAGGTTTAGCAATTGAGCGCCCAAGTACTGAGACGTTTTTTACAATGTCAGGATCATGTCTGCGCGCAAGCTCAAAGCAAATCGTATCTACAGCTGCAATTTGTGCGTTTCCTTCTGCAACAGCTTTTATTGAATTGCGATGAGAACCTGTAATGTATTGGATTGATTCTGGAATGGCAGTATGTGAGGGCGTTTTTGTAATTTCCTTAAAGACATGAAACCCGGACTGTGAATCGCTTGAATTGATTGCTATTTTTTTAGCTTCAATCAAGCTTTCATTGTCTTTTAGGAACCTGATATCTTTTTTGCTCTGTCCAATATAGACACAATTATAAGTACCTGGAGGGCAGTCTTTAATATCATAATCTATGCAAGCAAACGGCTTACAGTAATGACGTAGCCTATTGGCATAAGGCCATCCACAAGCTTGACCTATCAATAAGTTTGGATCTTGCCATGTTAAATAGGCATCTTTGCCTCTTGTCAGAAATTTTGGAGCGTAAACTTCAGATGAATTCAATTTCTTTTGAATAGAATACCAAAGGTTATCAAGCGCATGCGCGGTTTCTGGCCAATCGTACATTTCCAGATTAGAAATTCTGTTTGTAAGTTTATTCATCCGCCATGCAACATATTAATCGCGGCTTATGAGTGCCGCTTTTACTTTAAAATTCAATATAAGTTCATAGATTAACTGATTTCTTGTGTATTGTACATATATATCAAGTACCTATAAAAAATATAATATTT
>CAZXZQ010000204.1:0-5155 GCA_964645215.1 uncultured Rhizobiaceae bacterium
ATGCTGATGAGCCATGTCTTTAAATTAGACGACCCGCTTGATGTAGTCCCGGTACATGGTTTTGCAGGCGTAACTGGCACACTCCTTGTGTCTGTTTTTGCGCACACAAGCTATCTTGCAGGCGGGTCGCGCTTAAACCAGTTTTTGATCCAATTAGAAGGCGTAGCGATTAACTTCGTCTGGAGTTTCGGCATCGCATTTGTGGCACTTTATACACTCAATCGGTTTTGGAAAATAAGAGTTACTGAAGCAGACGAAATTGCTGGTTTAAACGCTGCCGAACATGGGGTTTCATTGGGTATTGACCGTCTTCGTAACGCACTTGAAAAAACACTTGATGATGCTGAAAACCCAAATGAAAATACGTCTAGCGATTTAAATTTTAAAATTGAGATTGATGATGGTGAAGAATCTGCAGAAATTGCAACGGCCTTCAATACAATTCTTGACCATAATCAAAATACGATAAAAAAACTAAACACACTCAACAAACAAGCTGAAGCAGCAAATGTCGCAAAATCAGAGTTTCTGGCAAACATGAGCCATGAAATACGAACGCCGATGAATGGCGTTATGGGCATGGCCGAATTATTAGGCAAAACAAAACTGGATACACAGCAAAAATCATTTGTTGATATCATTTGGAATTCGGCTTCGTCGCTTTTAGCTATTATCAATGACATTCTAGATTTTTCAAAAATTGAAGCCGGAAAAATGCGTTTGGATAGCAAGCCATTTAACCTGCATGATGCCATATCAGATGTCTCCAACTATATCTCATCGCAAATTGATGGCAGTCGAATGGAGTTAATTTTACGCATTAATCCAACTCTTCCAAAATATTTTGTCGGTGATGTTAATCGCTACAAACAAGTGCTGGCAAACTTAGCAGGTAACGCAAATAAGTTTACCAAAAATGGGCATATACTCATTGAGGTGTCAGGCATTGAAGGCGAAAATAACAATTGGATTATTAAGACCTCTGTTAAGGATACAGGTATTGGCATTCCTGAAGATAAGATGGATAAAATCTTTGAAAAGTTCAATCAGGTCGATAATAGCTCAAGCCGTCAGCATGATGGAACGGGCCTAGGCTTAGCAATTACCTCTCGCCTGATTAACATGATGAAAGGCAAACTCGACGTTGAAAGCACAGTAGATGTTGGATCAAATTTCAGTTTTGAGTTGCCTCTCATAAAAGACCAAAATCAGACTGACATTATACCAGGTGAGAAACTCGACCTTGCTCATAAAAGAATCCTCATTGTTGATGATAATGAAGTTAATCGCAGAATATTAGTCGAAAACCTTGATACGCTTAATACAGAGCATGTTGCGTGTGCTGGAAGTGCTGAAGCCCTTGCATTTGTACAGGCATTGCAGCAACAAAATATGCCACTTGATGCGATGATCCTTGATTTTAATATGCCCGAAATGAACGGCGCACAATTACTCACAAAAATCAGAAGTAATGATTATTACAAAAACGTGCCGGCCATACTGCTGAGCTCCGTAGATATTATGGCAACACAATTTGATGATTCAAATTTCCAGGCGATATTAAACAAGCCCGCACTTGCAGACCTTATTCACTCTACGTTGCAAGAAGTAATTGATAATGGGGTTGTAGTTCCTGCAACGGCAACTAAAGATGAAAAACCTCAAGCATCCGCCCCTCAAACACACCACACTGAAGAGCACGCATTCAAAGATGCCATGATGGACGAACCATTAAGCGAGAATATCGAGCAGAAAAATCGTGAAATAAATAATATTCTCATCACGAAAAAGAAAGGAAATCCGCTTGATGTATTAATTGCAGAAGATAACGAAGTGAATAGAATTATTTTCGCTGAATCGATGAAAGCAACTGGATTACGATATCGGATTGTTGAGAATGGCGAAGAAGCAGTTGCATATTACCAAAGTGAAAATCCAAAGGTAGTCTGCATGGATGTTTCAATGCCAGTTATGGATGGACTTCTGGCAACTCAAGCAATTCGTGACATTGAGAAAACTGACAACTTACCGCGCACGCCAATCATTGGCGTAACAGCACACGCGTTAAATGGGGACAGAGAGAGATGCCTAGAAGCAGGCATGGATGATTATCTTACTAAGCCTGTATCGCCAGAGAAATTAAATTCCAAAATTAATAGCTATTTGGAAGAATACTCAAAAAAAGATTCGCAAAATTATTAAGTAGAAATTATTCAGCCAGTTCGCGCATCTGAAGCATTTCTGGCGTCATTTCAGCTGGAACAAGTTCAACACTCTCACCGCAGCCACATGATGACGTTTGATTAGGATTGTTAAACACAAATCCAGTGCGCAATTTTGTTACTTCAAAATCAAGCTGAGTGCCTAGAAGAAATAAAACCGCCTGTGGTGCGACGTATATGATGCCTTCAGGCACTTCTACTTTATCTTCACCCACTATGGCTTCATCAACCAGATCAACCGTATATTCCATACCAGCACAGCCACCATTTTTAACACCAATACGAATTCCGTTCGCATCAGGATTAGATGACATTATTTCGCCAACGCGGTTACGCGCAGCTTCTGTCAGGGTAATTACTTCAAATCCAGCCAATTTCTTCTCCTTGGTATAAGGATAATATATGTACTCATGCGTGAAGAATCAAATAATGACACTTGAATTATATCTGCGCAAGCAACCAAATGACCTTTGTTACAAACTAACTACCAGCCTTTAAGACACTCAGGTCATCGCCAACCTGTTTTTTGACATTGGTAAGAATAGCATTGCGTGTAATCTCTTTAAATTTGTCTTTATCTGCAATGATCGCAGAACGACCTCCGGTTAGATAAACTGTTGAGCCATTTAGTGATTTATAGGTTAAACGCGCTTTGGGATCCTTTGGTACTGGACCAATCAAAATATTAGAGACTTGGTGGCTTTTAAGAGCCTCATCACCAGCACTTACACCATAGTTTTCAAGATACCATTGATTATAGCGTGCATAATTGCTGTGGTGTTTATCAATGATTTTCTCATTTTCAGCTGCATCATCATTCGCATTTTGCACAACAGCCCAAGTCTGGTCTGGTTTACGCCAAAATACTGCTTCACACTTTAGAGCCTTTTCTGCAGTCATACTTTGTATATTGACATTACCAACAACATTAGCCACGGCTGCAACTCCGCGTCCTAGAAGCGTTATCGAACTAATTTTGACACCATAAGCTGTTTGAATATTCCAAAGAACATTATACTCGCTTGATAACATAAGATGATTAGAAGCAGTGTTTTCTGTGACATATAAATTGACCAACTGAAGTGGGTTACCAAAATTTGCGCCCTCTAAGGCAGCAGCTTCACCGTTTCTTTTATAACGATCAATAAATTTTTGAGTTGCTTCATCTATGTTCGAATGCGACCAGGAATTAACTGCTGTGTCTTTCATAGAGCCTGAAATATCTATTTTATGAACTAATTCATTATCACCAGGTTTTTTCAAATTGCAGGATTCATCCTGATCAAGTGCGACGAGCTTTGCAGGTATTTCTAAATGTGGTTTCTCAGGGTAACCGACCACAATATGCTCTTTCCAAAATGGTCTGAAATCCTTACTGATTACTACGCCTTCAGGAACTTTATAGCCCGTTAAATCAGACTTAAATTCCTCAATTTGAGCCGTAGGAATTTTCTCGGATTCTTCAGAGCACCCACTTAATGCAATCAAAGCGGCTAAAAATAATAGATGGTTTTTATAAGACATGAGACCCTACATGATAAGTTGGGCTCAATTCTGCTATATTTTTGTTGCTAATTATTTAAAGGCAGGAAGCTAAAGAGAGCTATGGTTTCTAATTCCTTAAAACCAACCTAATGCAATTTGCGCTTCTTCAGACATGCGGTCAGGTGTCCATGGCGGATCATATACCATTTCAACTTCCACATCCATTACGCCTTGTACGCCAGCAATTGCATTTTGAACCCAGCCCGGCATTTCACCAGCAACGGGACAGCCAGGTGCCGTAACAGTCATTACTACTTTAATAAGCCGATTGTCTTCAATATCCACCTTATAGATAAGACCAAGCTCATAAATATCCGTTGGAATTTCCGGGTCATAAATAGTCTTTAACGCAGCAATAATTTCGCCAGTCATGCGTTCAAGCTCATCAGCCGGAATGGAAGACGCACTATCCGTCGTCATCTCAACCTTATTTGGTTCTTCTTGTGGTACTGATGTATTTTCTTCCATAATCTCTATCCAAAAAAGCTTCGTGCTTTCTCCAGTGCTTCAACCAGCACATCGACTTCTTGTTTCGTATTGTACATGGCAAATGAGGCACGGCAAGTAGACGTCACACCATATTTCTGTAAAAGCGGTTGCGCACAGTGCGTCCCTGCCCGCACGGCAACGCCTGAACGGTCGATCACCATCGAGACATCATGCGCATGAATGCCTTTAAGCTCGAAGGAGAATATTGCGCCCTTGTCTTTTGCATTGCCATAGATTTTCAATGAATTGATCTTGCTCAATTGCTCTTGCGCATAGTCACGCAAATCATTTTCATGCGCCAGAATGGCTTCGCGACCAATCTCTTCCATATAGTCAAGCGCCGCGCCAAGCCCAATTGCCTGTGCGATTGGCGGTGTACCTGCTTCAAAGCGATGTGGCGGATCAGCGTACGTAACCTCGTCTTCCATCACATCCAGGATCATCTCGCCGCCGCCTTGATAGGGCTGCATGGCTTTGAGATATTCCATTTTGCCGTAAAGCGCGCCAATGCCAGACGGGCCGTAAAGCTTGTGGCCTGTGATACAGTAAAAATCCACGTCCAAATCCTGCACATCAACCGGAATATGCACAGCACTTTGTGAACCGTCTGCCAGCACAGGGATTCCCTTTTCATGTGCAATCACACAGACTTCCTTCAGCGGAACGATTGTTCCCAACACATTAGACATATGCGTAATGGCAACAAGCTTTGTCTTATCAGTTAGAGCATCCTTGAAATTATCCATGTTGAATGAACCATCATCATCCACATAAACCCATTTGAGCTTCACGCCCATACGTTCGCGCAAGAAATGCCATGGCACGATGTTAGAGTGATGCTCCATGATGGAAATGACAATCTCATCACCCGCTTTAAGGTGCTTCATCGCCCAACCATA
>CAZXZQ010000205.1:0-5151 GCA_964645215.1 uncultured Rhizobiaceae bacterium
AAGATTCATTGCTGGAAAATGTAAAACTGATAATTTCATCTTTGAAAATTAGTGCTACACCTAAATACCCCAGCACTGAACCATAGAGAACATTAGGTCGAATTTTTGATTTTAAAAATAGCGCACCATTAAATATATTTAGAAAAATAATAGTGGAAAATACAATTAATAATAGATTTCGAACCCCGCTTTGTCCTCCCAGCAGCTCAAGTGTAACTTTATTTTCTGGCGACAGAGATGAACTTGTAAATAATATTAATAATTTAGGACTTGGGTTTGGTACAGCAACTGATCTTGGACTTAGTTGGGGCTGGCGCACCGTATTACCTCAATGGCGCGGTATTCTTGAAGAAGGTTCAAGCTATCCAAGAGATTTTGCAACAAGAAATCAGAAGTTCATAATATTATTAACTGACGGTGCGATTTTTAGAAGAAATTGGGAAATCAATCGGTCAGGAAGAAAAAGACTTGATAATCACACAACTGAAGCTGAAAGAAATTTCAATAATATCTGTAATAACATAAGAACATCAGGCAATATCAGGGTTTTTACCATTGGATATGAAACTGCCCGTTTAGGTCGCGACCTGCAGGATGCTTTAAGAAATTGTGCTTCTAATCCTGGTGACTTCTATGAAGCTTCAAGAAGTGATATCAATACTGTATTTAATGCTATTGCTAAAGATATCACGTCACCGATTTTAACTAATTAAAATGATAAAATAAGATAATGTGCGTCAGTTCTGCTGGCGCATATTTTTTTGTGCAAAATGCGATTTTACTCGTTTTTGTTGTTAAATCTAGATTACATTGTCAATGTTGGCTTGCCTCTCGTTTTTGATTTCATAACAATGGTATAAACCTTCTCATACTGCTTTGCTTTTAGACACTTCAACTGTATAGTTCCACGAATTCAGGCTTGCCTAAAGATTCTTGAAATCGGCTATCTGCACACCTAAATGCATATAATCGGATTTGAGGGACTTATCCTGAAAAATGACAACCAAATTATTTAAGGAGTGAGGTCCAAATGTTTGTGACCCCTGCATACGCACAAGCTGGTGGAGAAAGTATTCTCGCAAGCCCAATCGTGCCACTAATTTTCGTAATGATTATCTTCTATTTTCTATTGTGGCGTCCGCAAAGCCAGCAAAGAAAACAACATGAAGCAAAGCTAGAAGCAATTCGCCGCAATGATACTGTTGTTACAAACGGCGGTCTTGTTGGTAAGGTTGTCAAAGTTAATGACGATGAGTTGGAAGTTGAAATTGCCAAAGACGTGAAAGTCAAAATTGTGCGTACGCTGATTGCAGATGTTCGCGTTAAAGGTGAAGCACCCGCTTCAAAGTAAAACACAAATTGGATAAAGGCCGGAAACCGCCCCATGCTATATTTCTCCCGTTGGAAATCCCTTTCAATCATATTCGCAGTTGTTTTAGGGGTCCTTTATGCCCTCCCAAATCTTTTATCTGAGAAGACACTAGAATCTTTCCCAGACTGGGCACCAAGAGATAAAATGGTACTGGGCCTTGATCTTCAGGGCGGGGCGCATTTGCTTTTGCAAATTGATGAAGAAGGCTTGCTCAAAGAGAGAATGGAGAACCTCTCTGGCGATATACGGCAAACGCTACGTGACAACCGTATTCGTGGTCGTCAAAAAACAACAGACACCACAACCATTCAACTTAGATTAAATGATGATGCTGATGTGCCTGCTATGCGTGAGGCAATGGCAGAACTTCTGTTGCCAACACAGGTAGACCCACTTACAGGTATTGGCATTGTTGAAATTGTTGAAAGCAATACCGACAAAGCCATTCTTGAATATTCTTTAACCGATGAAGGCATTCAGTCCCGAATATCCAATGCACTTACCCAGTCGATTGATGTTATTCTTCGGCGTATTAATGGGCTTGGTACGAACGAACCTCTTGTGCAGCGCGAAGGCGATCGTCGTATCCTCGTTCAATATCCAGGCCTTGATGAAGGTGAAATTCCACGCCTCAAAGACCTCATTGGAGCGCAAGCAAAGCTTAGCTTCCATGCTGTTGATATAACCGCTGATCCAAATGAAATTCTTAATTCAGGCCGCACGCCACCTCCTGGCACTGAAATTCTTTTCGAAGATACAGACCCGCCTATACCCTGGCTTGTTGAGAGTAGAGCGAAGATCACTGGCAATGATCTCGCGGAAGCAGGTTCCGGATTTGCCCACCAGACAGGTGAGCCGATTGTTACTTTCCGTTTCAACCAAAAGGGCTCGCGTATTTTTGCAGACTTTACATCTGAAAGTGTTGGCAGACCATTTGCGATTGTTTTAGACGATACTGTGCTATCTGCACCTGTTATCAGAGAACCTATTATTGGTGGTGCAGGTCAGATCTCTGGTGACTTTACAGCGCAAACTGCAAACGATCTTGCTGTGCTTCTAAGTGCTGGTGCATTGCCTGCGAGCTTTGAATTTGTTGAAGAGCGTACCGTTGGCCCAGGCCTTGGTGCAGACTCGATTGAGGCAGGTCTAAACGCTGCCATCATCGGCGCTATCCTTGTTCTTGTGTTTATGCTGATTGCCTATGGCAAGCTGGGCATAATTGCCAATCTTGCGCTTATAGCCAACATCGCCATTCTGATTGGACTTCTTTCAATTCTCGGCGCTACACTCACACTGCCAGGCATTGCAGGTATCGTATTAACAATGGGTATGGCAGTTGATGCGAATGTTTTGATCTATGAGCGAATACGTGAAGAGCGACGCAATGGGCGTAATATTATTCAGTCCTTTGACGCTGGATTTAGACAGGCGCTGACCACCATTTTGGATGCGAACGTGACAACGTTCATCGCTGCTGTGATTTTGTTCTTCTTAGGCTCGGGCCCAGTTAAAGGCTTCGCCGTGACACTCGGTATTGGTATCTTCACAACAGTCTTTACCGCTTACACCGTGACACGCTTAATGGTTGCAACATGGGTGAAATATCAGCGCCCGACAGAGCTGCCAAAACGTTTGTTTGGCTTATTGCCAGAAGAGACAAGCTTCAAGTTTATGAAGTTCCGCAAAATTAGTTTCCCGTTCAGTTTAACGGGTATCATCGTATCAATTCTTCTGTTCTTTATCGTAAGCCTTAACTTCGGTATCGACTTTAAAGGCGGTACGCTCTTTGAGGTTCGTCCGCAAGCAACAGCACAAATTGAAGTGCCTATTACAGACATTCGTACCAAGCTAAATGAGCTTCCACTAGGTGAAGTGCAGGTGCAGGAGTTTGGTAATGGTGAGGACATCCTCATTCGCATTGAGAGCCAGGGCGAGGGCGATGGCGCTGAGCAAAGTGCAGAAGGGCTTGTTCGAGCTTCTCTTGAAGAGGCGTATGATTTCCGGCGTGTTGAAGTGGTTGGACCCACTATCTCTAGCGAGCTTCGGCTTTGGGGTACGCTATCCGTGATCGCAGCGCTGCTCGCAATTATGGTCTATATCTGGGTGCGCTTTGAGTGGCAGTTCGCGGTTGGTGCGGTGATAGCAACATTGCATGACGTGCTCTTTACGATTGGGATATTCTCGATATTACAACTTGAGTTTGCCCTAGCGACAATTGCAGCGCTTCTCACGATTGTCGGTTACTCGCTCAACGATACCGTGGTGGTCTATGACCGAATACGTGAAAATCTGCGCAAGTATAAATCGCGGCCAGTTGATGTAATTATCGACATGTCGATTAACCAGATGCTGTCTCGCACGATCCTCACATCGGTGACTACCTTGCTGGCGCTTTTCTCGCTTTATTTCTTGGGCGGTGCTGTGTTGGAATCCTTCACATTCGCGATGATCTTCGGTGTCTTTATCGGTACGTATTCATCTATCTTCGTGGCGGCTCCATTGCTTATCTTGTTTAACTTGAAACCAGGTCAAGTCTCTGGAACGGACAAGAAAAAAGTGGATGCGGAAAAAGCAGCAACCGCCAATACAATGCCTGTTGATTTAGGTGACTAAGCTAAATGGGTGAGCAAAAAGGTATTGAAGTTCGCCAAGCTCATTTCCCGGGCCGCGCGCCCATCGATGCTTATGGTAATGGCGGGTTTCGTTTCGCTGAAATGTCTCACAAAGGTTCATTGCTATGTTTGCCGTCTGGTATTTATGGGTGGGATGTCAAAACGCCGGATGATTTAAAAACGTCCAACTTTGAAAAGCTTTTTGAAGAGGCGGATGATATCGAAATTCTGCTGGTCGGGTCGGGCGCAGATCTTGTGCCGATAAAACCAACCCTTCGTGATAAATTGCGTAAAGCGCAAATCTCCGCAGATCCAATGGCAACAGGTGCCGCAGTGCGCACCTATAATGTTTTGGTTGCTGAGGGTAGGGCCGTGGCGGCCGCCTTTCTGGCCGTTGAATAATGTCTGAGACACTCCAATCTCTCAAAGAATTATCTCTTCCGCATTACCTTGCTTGTCTCTATTTGCCTACCGATATTCGCGATGACATCGCGACGCTTTATACATTTGAGGTGGAGATCAACCGCGTTCCGCATCTTGTATCTGAACCACTGCCCGGCGAGATACGCCTGCAATGGTGGCGAGATTTAATAAAGTCCGGTGACAATGTTGGTTCTGGCCCTCTAGCAACGAAGTTGATGGAATTAATTGCTAGGCACAATTTGCCGCGCGAGGTATTTCATACATACCTTGAGGCCAAAATATTTGATCTTTATCAAGACCCAATGCCCGACATTCCAGACTTGGAAGGTTATCTGGGTGAAACGCATTCTGCATTGTTTCAATTCTCCTGTCTGATTGGTGGCGCCGAACGTTCAACAACATTGGCCGATGCGTGTGGTCATGGCGGCGTTGCGATTGGTCTGGCGCAAATCTTGAGTAATCAAGCATACCACCGTCATACACAGCGGGTATTTATTCCGGTAGAAATATTGGAAAAACATGACCTAACGCGTGAAGCATGGTTGGCACAAGATGTTGGCGAGAAACATCTTGCCGTATTGGCAGAAATACAGGCTCTCGCGTTGTCCCATCTAGAAAAGGCGCGCGTTGCGATTTCAGACTTGCCAAAGAAATTGCGTGGCCACTTTCTGCTTTTGAGTTTGGTGAAGCCGATGACGAAGAAAGTTGGAGCAGGGGCATTTGAAAAACCAATTCCGCTATCTC
>CAZXZQ010000206.1:0-5141 GCA_964645215.1 uncultured Rhizobiaceae bacterium
GATCGAGCAGCGCGGTGTCTTCCGCAGTTGCGTCACCACGGGTTGGCACTTTGCCCTCACAGTTTTTAGCGATCATGGAGAGCGAACGCTGGGCCAAATTGCCAAAATTATTTGCCAAATCTGCATTGGTGTGATTGACGATATCCTCATGGCTATAGCTGCCATCAGAGCCGAAACGCACCTGACTTAAAAAGAAATAGCGCAACTGGTCAATGCCATAAAGGTCCGCCATTTCGAACGGATCAACCACATTGCCGAGCGACTTCGACATTTTCTCACCGGAATTCAGCAGGAAGCCATGGCCGAAAACCTGTTTCGGCAGTTCCACACCAGCGGACATCAAAAATGCAGGCCAATAGACCGCGTGAAAACGGGTAATGTCTTTGCCGATCACATGCACATCGGCCGGCCAGTAAGACCACAAGTCAGATGTTTCATCTGGGTAGCCCGCGCCAGTGATGTAGTTTGTCAACGCATCCACCCACACATACATGACATGCTTTTCATCTCCCGGCACTTTCACGCCCCAATCAAACGTAGTGCGAGATATGGAAAGATCGTTCAATCCACCTTTGACGAAAGATACAATTTCGTTCTTGCGCGAGTCAGGCGTGATGTAGTCTGGCACGTCTTCATACAGTTTTAAAAGCCTGTCTTCATAGGCTGAGAGTTTGAAGAAATAACTTTCCTCATCCACCCATTCAACCGGCGTTCCCTGCGGCCCCAAACGCACATCGTCATCATTGACGGTTGTTTCGCTTTCATCATAATAGGCTTCATCGCGCACCGAATACCAACCGGAATACGTATCCTTGTAGATATCGCCATTGGCTTCCATCTTCTTCCAAAGCGCCTGACAGGACGCATGATGATCTTCATCAGAAGTGCGAATAAAGCGATCATAGGAAACGTTGAGCTTGTCCGTCATTTCCTGAAATACATCAGAGTTTTGATCCGCAAGTTCTTTCGGTGTGATGCCTAAATCCCGTGCTGTTTGCAGCATTTTTTGACCATGCACATCCGTGCCAAGCAGAAAGCGAGTATCCTTCCCATCAAGCCGTGCGAAACGCGCAATCGCGTCACAGCAGACGAATTCATAGGCGTGACCAATATGAGGCCGCCCGTTAGGATAGGAAATGGCAGATGTGATATAATATTTTTCGTTCGCCATGGCTGACAATATTTCCAGAAGGTTTAGGCCCGGACTGCTTCACCCATATGCTGAAACAGGTTCAAAATAACTTGTTTCTTATCGAGATTATAGCCGTCCGCGATTGTGACTGATTTGCGTGTCTTTTCCCACACTCCAGCCCAGCGGGCAAGCACTGATATATTGCCCCTGTCACCTTTTATGCCTGTAGCAAGGTCTTCAATATGTTTATGCGCGAACTCAATCAGCAGGCGATAATTGTCTTCCCTACCCTTTAGCACAACCATATCCGCAAGCGCATGAATTTCTGTCCAATCAGGCGACGTTATTTTTTGGACAGCCGCATCAAAGCGTTTATAGAGTTCAAGCCCATCCCCTTCAGCAAGAATAATGCCCTGGCGCACAGAACCATTTGCCAATTTTGATAGCAATGTTTTGTCTTCTGTATTGATACCAGAAAGTACATCAAAGCTTTCTAACACCTGCAAAACATCTTCATCGGACAATGGGTTCAAGGCCAATTGCTGGCAACGAGAGCGGATCGTTACCATTACCTTTGCTGGCGAATGCGCTAAAATAAAAAACACAGTTTTTTCTGGTGGCTCTTCTAATATCTTCAACAATGCATTCGAGGCACTGGCATTCATGTCGTCTGCTGCATCTACAATTGCAATACGCCAGCCATCTTCACCGCGCGATGTGCCAAAGAATGGAACTGTTTGGCGGATTTCCTCTACGGTCAATTGCGTACGGAATTTTTTGTCTTTGAAATTATAAGGTCGAGTCATGTGCAACAAGTTAGGATGGGAACATGCTGCAATTTTTCCCTTGATGGGATCTTCTGCTGAAAACTCTTGCAATGCTGTTGGCGCATCCAGCCCATTAGGATGCCTGAAAATATGCTCTGCAATTTTGAGTGCAAAGCTTGCCTTGCCTATGCCGCGCGGCCCAGTCAGCAACCAGGCGTGATGCATACGGCCGGACGCATAACGACTAAGCATGGTTTTAATAACATCATCATGCCCAACTAAATGCTCACATTCGGCAGGATGGGAAATGCCATCAATTTGATCTGCAATGATCAATTCATTTTCCATGACTAAGCAGCTTCCAGCGTGTTTTTAACAATACGCCAAATGCGTGCAGCCACCTGAGATTCAGTGCCGCTTGCATTAATCACTTTACAACGCTTGGGCTCTTTTTCAGCTATTTTAAGATATGCTGTATGACGCTGCTTTTGGGCTTTTAAGTTTTCTTTTTCAAAGCGGTCAGGCTGGTCAGAAGCGTCTCGTCTTTCATTTGCTCGCTTCATGCCTTCTTTTGGGTCAAGATCGAGAACAAAGGTCAGGTCGGGAAATGTTTCATCGCAGGCAATCAGCTCAAGCGCGTAAAGAAACTTCATGTCAACTTTACCATTAACGCCCTGATAAACGCGTGTTGAATCAATGAAGCGATCACAGATTACCAATGTGCCCTCACTGATTGCCGGCTCAATCACATTTGTCACATGGTCTGAACGTGCTGCAGCGAAGAGCATTGCTTCCATTTCTGCGCCATATTGCTCCGCATTGCCTGATAGTAAAACATGGCGAATTGCTTCCGCGCCCGCAGTGCCGCCTGGTTCGCGCGTGACAATAAAATGTTCATCAATTTCTTGAAGCTTTTGTTTTAGCCGCTCTATCTGGCTAGATTTGCCAGTACCTTCCCCACCTTCAAAGGTAATAAACAAACCACGCTTTGATGTTTTCTTTGCCATTTGGTGGCGGTCCCATTAAGTGAATCTACACTTAAAGTATAGTTTTAAAGCCAGCCAAGCAACAGCTCAGTAAAAGCATCCCAAGCTTGATTTTGAATACTGCCCTTCTCCACGCTTTCTGCAGCGTAAAGAGGTGTTTCTTGGCTCAATTCATCATCAATCCATACTTTAAGCGTTGCCACTTGGTCGCCTTTTTGAACTGGCGGTCTCAATGGGCTTTGATACGCGATACGCGCTTTTAGTTTGTCGCTATAGCCGATTGGAAGATAAATCTGAACTGGATCAACTCCGACTACGTCTACACCAGATTTTGCACCGCCATAAACACCTGCTTGGCCTACAACCACATTTGCATCGAATAATTTAATACGCTCAAACGCGCGACTACCCCAATCAAGTATCTTACGGGTTTCTTCACGGCGCATTTTCTTTGAGGTCATTCCGCTCAGAATTGCGATTAATCGTTGGTTGTTTTTCTTGGCAGTGCCAACAATGGCGTACCCACTTGCCTCTGTGAATCCGGTTTTGAAGCCATCAGCGCCGATATTCATTTTTAGAAGAGGATTGCGGTTGCTCTGTTTGATCTTATTCCAGGTGAAGGATTCTTCACTGTAATATCTGTAATATTGTGGGTATTCAGCAATCATATGACGCGCAAGTTTGGCCAAATCCCGCAATGTTACATATTGTTTTTCATCTGGTAGGCCTGTTGAATTTGTGAAATGCGAACCTGTGAGGCCAATCGCTCTCGCACGTTGGTTCATAAGACCTGAGAATGCAGCCTCAGAACCTGCAAGTCCCTCCGCGATCGCAATTGCTGCATCATTACCGGATTGTACGATGACACCGCGAATGAGCGATTCTAATTCTATCTCTGAATTGAGCTTGGCAAACATGGCTGAGCCGCCAGAGCCAGCGCCCCCTCGCCTCCAAGCATCTTCGCTGATGAAGAACTTATCATCGAGTTTCAAACGCCCGCGCTTTAATTGCTCAAACACAACTTCCATTGTCATCAATTTTGCAAGGGAAGCTGGTGGAATTTTAACGTCAGGATCTTTTGAATATAATACTGTACCGGTATCAGCATCTAGAAGCAGTGCGTGTTTTGCCGGTGTTGAGTAGATTTGCGCAAGGGCTTGAGATATTTGCCCTGACACTACAAAAAGGGAAATAATCACTAACTGAGTTATATATTTTTTTAATTTAGGAATACGCATTCTTACTAACTACAAAACTATTGATCGAGCCCCCAGACCAAGCATAGCGTTACTGGTCAATCTAAACAAGATCAGTCTTTAATTTGATGATGTCTTTACTACGCTTAATCGCGCACCGGGATTTCTGAAGACTTCGCTAGCGCATAAACTGTTGAGAGGTTTAATCGGGGCGTGGAAAGTGAAATATAATTTAAATCATTTTCTGAATAAACAATAGCAACACCCTGTTCTAAAAGTATTTGTTCTGATTTATTTAGGTGTTTTAAGTCGGTAAATGGCCCAAATTCAATCTGCGTAAGTGTCTGCATAAAATATGCATTTTCATTACCGAAACGCACGCCATCAAACTGTTTTAGAACGTGGTTAGCCTTGTTCTTAGTTGATGCACTGTTTGGATCAAAATAGCCTGAAAGACCAATTGAAGGTCTAAGAGTAGTATTTGCACCCAATATGAGCGGAACGCCTTCTGATGTAATTGGTCTTGCTTCCGGCACTGGAGGTGCCGCGAATGCGCTTAGTGCCTGCCGTTGATTGTTAGCTGCTTGTGCTACTTGTACAGGCTGGCCATTTGGCAATGATGGAATTGTATTTTGATTGACCCCGCCAGGGTTATAACTTGCAACCAGAAATTGTTCGTCTAGCCCATCAAGCCTTGCTTTTCCCACATATTCAACACGAACCTTGGCAACACCCTTATGCTCATATCCAAGCAATTGCGCTGCACGAGCGGATAAATCGATAATTCTATTTTTTGAGAATGGACCACGGTCGTTTATACGAACTGTGACAGAACTACCGTTTTCGAGATTTGTAACCTTCGCATAACTTGGCAGCGGCAGTGTTGGATGTGCAGCTGACAAGCCAAACTGATCATAAACTTCGCCATTAGCAGTTAAACGTCCGTGGAAGTTAGGTCCATACCATGAGGCTGAACCTGTCTTACTGTAATTAGGGTCTTCACGCGGGTAATATTTCTTACCACGTATAGTATATGGTTTGCCAACCTGATAGCGCCCTC
>CAZXZQ010000207.1:0-5133 GCA_964645215.1 uncultured Rhizobiaceae bacterium
TATAATGCACGCAAACATCTGTTAGCCCACCACACATTACAAGTGTATCTACTTTCAAGCCTTTAAGAAGAATTTCCAAATCTGTGCCGAAAAAGCAGGAATAACGGCGTTTCTTGATGTAATAATCAGAGGGACGCATATCCATTTGCTCAACCGCGTATTCCGTCCGCGGATCACCTTCCAGACAATGCACTGTCTCTGAACCATCTAACTCACGTCCGAAATCTACCAAATCATCTCGATGCGCTTCCTGAACGAAGATAACAGGAAAATCTTGCTCATGAGCCGCATCGACAAGCTTGCGCGCTTCTAGCATACGTTCACTGTAACCCGGCATATTGGGAATGGAACGCTCGTCGCTATCATCAATGAAGGTGCTTGCTTGAATATCAATGACGATAAGAGCTGCATTACCCTCAATTAATGCGCGTTTCGGGTTCATTTTTTCTTTGCTCGTGTTTTGGCAAGCGTCTCATATTCAGGCGCTACAAGACCAGCAGAAATGACAAGCTTTGCAGCTTCTTCTACACCCATATCTAGAATGACAATATCTTTCTTCGGTACAAACAAAAGGAAACCAGAAGTCGGGTTTGGTGTTGTTGGCAAGAAGACACTAATGGTTTCGTGTCCTTTGTCTTTTAATCGGCTATCCACCTCACCGCGCGTATCGGTTGCAATGAATACGATTGCGAATAGTCCTTTGCGCGGATATTCGAGAATACCCACTTGCTCAAATGAAGTTTCCTTCTCAGAAAACACAGTTTGGAATATCTGCTTCAGACCGGAATATAGATTACGAACAACCGGCATCCGGTTGAGCATGTCTTCACCATAACCAACGATTGAACGGCCGATATAGTTGGCAGTTAAGAAACCAACCATTGTCACAATAAGGAATGCAACGATTAAGCCAAAGCCAGGCACTGCAAATGGCAGATAGTTATCCGGATTATAAATGCTCGGAATATAGGGTTTAACCCAGCCATCAACCCATTCAATGATTGTCCAGACCAAATAGGCTGTAATCGCAAGTGGCGCACAAATAATTAGCCCGGTGAGAAAGTAATTTCTCAGGCGGGCAAATCGACTGGTTTTAATTTTTTTGGGCACATCTTCGGACATTATAAAATTCCAATTGGATTTAAAACTCTATACCCATTGAATTATGTCGATTAATTGAAAAGGAAATAGTTATTTTAAAAATTACTCTACCGTAACAGATTTAGCTAAGTTTCTTGGCTGGTCAACATCTGTTCCCATTAATACTGCTGTATGATACGCCAAAAGTTGAATTGGCATTGAATATATAAGCGGCGTTAGAATTTCAGGCACATCAGGCATAATAATTTGATGCTCAACTTCGAGCGACGATGCATTAGCACCCTTCTCATCTGTTATCAAAATTATGCGCCCGCCACGTGCAGCAACTTCCTGCATGTTAGAAACGGTCTTATCAAAAATATTGTCATAAGGTGCAATCACAACAACAGGCATATCTTCATCGATCAGCGCAATTGGTCCGTGTTTCAACTCGCCAGCTGCATAGCCTTCTGCATGAATGTATGAAATCTCTTTAAGCTTAAGCGCACCTTCCATGGCTAGCGGATAACTCGTATCACGGCCAAGATAGAGGCAATGTTTCACCTTCTGCAGGTCTTGTGCGACCTTTTCAATCTCAGCTTCCTGTTTCAGAGCCTGATTAATATATTTCGGCGCTTCTGTGATATCGCGCACCAGTTGACGCTCTTCTTCAGCAGAAATTGTGCCGCGCGCTTTAGCTGCAGCGATACTTAAAGAAGCCAGCGTAGATAATTGACATGTAAAGGCTTTTGTTGAAGCAACGCCAATTTCTGGGCCTGCTAAAGTCGGAAATACCACATCAGATTCGCGTGCAATGGTCGACTCACGAACATTCACGACAGCACCGATATGCTGCCCCTGCTCTTTACAATAACGAAGTGACGCAAGCGTATCTGCTGTTTCACCAGACTGGGAGATAAACAGAGACAACCCATTTTTAGACATCGGCATTTCGCGGTAGCGGAACTCGGATGCGATATCGATATCAACCGGCAAACGCGCATAGCGCTCAAACCAGTATTTACCAACGAGACCTGCAAGAAACGCAGTACCGCATGCAGAAATCGCAATGCGGTCAAGCTTTGCAAAATCAAACGGCATATCTTCCTGAATACGCGCTTCGCACTTACCAAAATCAAGATAATGCGACAGCGTATGCGAAATTACTTCTGGCTGCTCGTAAATCTCTTTCTGCATGAAGTGACGATGATTACCTTTATCAACCATCAGACTTGAACCAACAGAAAGCTGCATAATACGCTCAACTGGCTTGCCGTCCATATCCATGATTTCAACATCGGCTTTGGTTACAACACACCAGTCACCGTCTTCAAGATAAGTAACTTTGTTCGTGAAAGGCGCCAACGCAATCGCATCAGAACCGATATACATGGAACCATCACCATGACCGATAGCGAGTGGCGGACCATTTCTGGCACCAACAATAAGATCAGGTTCATCATGGAACATGATTGCAAGCGCAAAAGCACCTTCAAGCCGCTTAATTGCTGATTGGGCAGCTTCTTTTGGAGCCATGCCCTGCTTACGGTTCCGAGAAACAAGATGCGCCACAACTTCCGTGTCTGTTTCAGACGTAAATGCATAACCATCCGCTTCAAGTTCATCACGAAGCTCGCGGAAATTTTCAATAATGCCGTTATGGACAAGCGCAATATTCTCAGAGAAATGTGGATGTGCGTTAGTTACATTCGGCACACCATGTGTCGCCCAACGTGTATGGCCAATGCCTGTTGTGCCTTCAAGTGGCTGCTCATCAAGCAATTCAGCAAGATTTACAAGCTTTCCTTGCGCACGACGACGATCAAGACCACTATCTTCGAGCGTTGCAACACCAGCTGAATCATATCCGCGATATTCAAGGCGTTTTAGTGCATCCACTAAGAGTGGTGCAACTGGCTCGTTACCTACAATTCCTACAATTCCGCACATGTAAATTCCCCGTCTGTACGTTGTTTTTCACATCAATATGCACGTATCAGCTTTGTCCAAGAAGCAAAATACAAATCACATTTCAGATTATTTCCAACAATCCATACGCTATAATGGTTACGATTAGCTCAGCTTAAGTGGTTAACAAATCACAAATTACTACTTTGCGCGTTCAGCCTTAAGTGCTGCGTTTCGCTCACGGATCTTTGCCGCATAACCATCTTTATTGGCCTGGCGACCACGCGCAACACCCATACCATCTGCAGGAATATCATCTGTGATAACACTGCCTGATCCTACATAAGCACCATCACCAATTGTGACTGGCGCAACCAGTGCACTATTAGAGCCAATGAATGAATTAGCCCCAATAACCGTTTTATGCTTGTTCATACCATCATAGTTACAGGTAATTGTACCTGCACCAATATTGGCTTTGGCACCCACTTCCGCATCACCAATATATGTCAGATGATTAAGTTTAGCGCCCTCTTCCACTTTCGCATTCTTAACTTCAACGAAATTGCCAACCTTGGTACTGCTTGCTAAATCCGTTCCAGGGCGCAGCCTTGCAAACGGACCAATAACTGCATTTTCACCAATGACAGCACCTTCAAAATGGCAGAATGCCTTGATATCCGCGCCAGACTTCACATGCACGCTAGGGCCAAATACCACGTTGGGCTCAATTTCCACATCTTGTTCAATGACAGTATCATGGGAAAAATAGACGGTTTCTGGTGCATGTAATGTTACGCCAGAATCCAGAACTTCAATCCGTCGATTAGATTGCCATAGTGTTTCAGCCTGAGCGAGTTTCTTTCGGTTATCGACACCAAGCACCTCGTTCTCCGCAGCCTCTATAGCCGTAACCGGAAGCCCCTTCGAGTTCGCAATCTCTACAACGTCTGTCAGATAGTATTCACCATTTGCATTATCATTGCCAATTTCGTCCAATAATTGAAGCGCGTGCTCGCCAGAAAGGCCCATAATGCCGCCATTGCAGAAATTCACTTGACGTTCTTCTTCACTCGCATCTTTATGTTCACGAATAGCAAGCAGTTTGCCATCGGCTTCAAGCAAGCGACCATATCCTGTCGGATCCTCAGTCACAAAACCTACAACTACAACAGCTGCGCCCTCACTAAGTTTTGTTTGCAAATTATGGAGCGTTGCTTTCGTCAATAATGGCGTATCACCAAAGAGAACAAGAATATCATCACCGCACTCAATGGCTGATCTGGCAGCCAGAACCGCGTGTGCAGTGCCTAAGCGCTCGGTCTGTATGAAAATTTTTGCCTTTGCATTTTCACGCGCAACAACTTCTGAAACACGCTCACTGCCATTGCCTGCAACAACTGCGATATGATCACAGCCAGCTTCAGATGAAACACGCATCACATGGCAAACCATTGGAAGGTTCGCAACCTCATGCAGCACCTTTGGTTTTGGAGAACGCATACGCGTTCCCTCACCGGCAGCGAGTATCAAAGCTAGAGTGCTTTTAGACATATATTTCCCCTATCTAACGGCAGACACGATTCTATCGTTTAAGCGGCTAATTAATAGCTAATAATAAGGGAGTTGAACAGAAATGATTTAAGCAAAAAGGTTTTTCTTTTAGCCAATTCGCTCAAGAATTGGGAAAGCTTCAAGCATCCAAGTATTGAACGTTTGCATAAAGCCTGTGATGAAAACCACACCTGTTGCAACCAACATTACACCCATGCCTTTTTCCACTTTGCCAAGATGTTTCTTGAAGTTTTGCAAAAAGTCCATAAAAGGCCCAACAAAAAGCGCTGCAAGCAGGAACGGAATTCCTAAGCCTGCAGAATATACAGCCAGCATAAACGCGCCAGCACCTGCCTCTTCACTTGCAGCAGCTGCACTTAAGATAACAGCCAGGATAGGACCGATGCACGGCGTCCAACCAAAAGCAAATGCCAGCCCCATGACAAATGCACCAGTTGCGCCGGCACCGGAACTTTGAAAGCGCGCTTCTTGATTTAAAATTCCAATTTTAAATACGCCTAAGAAATGCAACCCCATAATCATGATTACCAATCCAGCAATTGCACTCATTGGGTTGAAGATGATGAATTG
>CAZXZQ010000208.1:0-5093 GCA_964645215.1 uncultured Rhizobiaceae bacterium
CTACAAGAATTTGGCTATGAAACGACAGCAGACGATGCTGCAAATATGTTCAAGAGTATGGATGTTGAGCGTAAGCGTGGACTTCTCCTGCATCTTTTATCCGTTGCAAAAGCTGACAATGTTTTACATGAAAATGAAGTCCAGATGATACGAAATGTGGCTACTTTACTTGGTGTGGACGCAAAGGCGCTTGCAGAACTTAGCGCAGATGCAAGCTCGTAATCAGGAACGTCGTTTTTTGAGTGAGGTATGGCGGGAAATAGTTTGACCTTTTGGGTGTCTGCTTTTAAGTTTGATCTTCAATTGATAGTGCCTTGAATTTCAAGAGGCTTAGAAAGATTCCGGTGCAGTTGACCCAAATAGGGGACTAAGACGGAGGCTGTCATTAGTGCGGTGATTATGCATTGCCGTTCGTATCTTTCTATTCCTCACGAAAACAAGCATGCCGCTCCAATATTAAAAGGCTTTACGATGTCTTCTGTTCGTTATCTGCCGCTTAGTGCGCTTGCATATAGTGGTTCCATAATTCCAAGTTACGCCCATCTGGGGCATCTAGGTGAGATTGCTGGGCATTCTCATTGGATTGGCCTTGGCGCGGTGGTCGTCGCAGGTGTTCTTGCTGTTGCTGTCGGCAAATTGCGTGAGCAAGAGTGCGATGAGGATGAGGAAGTGACAGATGAAGAAGGCTTGAAGGAAGGAAACGCAGCATGAGCGAGAAACTTGGAATCATGGTTTGCGGTCATGGCAGCCGTAATCAAAATGCTGCAAAGGAATTTTCCAAAGTCGCAAAGGGCTTAAAAGAGCTCTTTCCTGAAACGCCTGTTGAGTATGGTTATCTTGAGTTTTGCAACCCGGTGATCCATTCAGGCCTTGATGCGCTGCGTGACCAGGGTGTGACCAGAGTGCTTGCGGTTCCCGGTATGTTGTTTGCTGCTGGGCACGCCAAGAATGATATTCCGTCTGTCCTCAATACTTACGCAGCACAAAACCCCGGCATGAGTGTTGAATATGGTCGTGAGCTTGGGGTTGATCTTAAAATGATACGTGCCGCTGCCGAGCGCATTCAGGAAGCGATTGATGCATGCGAGAGTGACGTGCCCAACCATGAAACTTTATTGATGGTTGTTGGTCGTGGTTCATCTGACCCGGACGCAAATTCTAATGTGTCCAAGGTTATGCGTATGGTTTGGGAAGGCATGGGCTTTGGTTGGGGGGAGACGTGTTATTCGGGCGTCACATTTCCGCTGGTCGAGCCCGGCCTCGAGCATGCCGCTAAACTTGGTTACAAGCGCATTATTGTTTTCCCGTATTTCTTGTTCACTGGCGTGCTTATTAAACGCATTTACAGTTACACGGATGAAGTCGCGAGCCGCCATCCTGATATTGAATTTGTAAAGGCCGGCTACCTCAACGACCACCCACTTGTGCTTCAAACATTCCGAGACCGTGTGAACGAGATCGTCGAAGGCACGGCGGTGATGAATTGTCAGATGTGTAAATATCGCGATCAGGTGCTTGGCTTTGAAGATCAGGTTGGTCTCGCGCAAGAGAGCCACCATCATCACGTGGAAGGCATTGGCGGCGGATTGGAGAATTGTCCATGCAATGGCGATTGCGATGCATCTTGCCGAGATGAAGAATTTTGCAAAAAGCATGATCTACCGTGGACACCGCTACACACACACGATCACAGTCATGATCATTCGCACGATCATGGTGACGGGCATACACATGACCATAGCCACGATCACCACCATCATCCGTACCCACATGCAGACCATCCGCATGGGCCGGAAAGCATGAAAAAGAAGTAACATCTTTTGACCGCGTTTGAGTATATCAAAGATCCAGCAGAAATTTACCGTCAGTCTTTCGCTACTGTTGATCGTGAAGCAAAGCTTGATGACTTGCCGGACGAGATGCGTTCAATCGCAACTCGGCTCATTCATTCCTGTGGGATGATTGATGTGCTTGACGATCTTGGATTTTCTGAAAATGTTGTTTCAGCTGGTCGCAACGCTTTGCAAAGTGGCTGCAATATTTATTGTGATGTGGAGATGGTGAAGGCGGGAATCATCGAGAAGTTTTTGCCGGAAAATACAAACCTTATTTGCACACTCAATGACCAGCGTACGCCAGATCATGCAACAAAGATTGGTAATACGCGCTCAGCTGCCGCAGTTGATTTTTGGGATAATTTAGAAGGTTCTATCGTTGTGATTGGCAATGCGCCGACGGCTCTATTTCGTCTTTTGGAACGGGTAGGTGAAGGTGCGCCGAAACCAGCATTGGTGATTGGAATTCCGGTAGGATTTATCGGCGCTGCTGAGTCAAAACAGGCACTTAGTGAAAACAGTTCAGGTGTTGAATTCATTACGGTTCACGGGCGGCGGGGTGGTTCTGCCATGGCGAGTTCGGTTGTGAATGCGCTGACAATTGGAGCTGGCACATGACGTCTCCTTGGCTCGACATTATTGGTATTGGTGAAGATGGTGTTGATGGCTTGTCAGGTATAGCGCTTGAGAAGTTGGCGGAGGCTGAAGTGATAGTTGGTGGTGATCGTCATCACAAACTTGCGCCGAATGAAAATGCAAAGCGTATTGCATGGCCGTCGCCGTTTGACGCCATGATTAGCGAAATTAAATCACATCAAGGCAGGCGCATTGTTGTGCTGGTTACAGGTGATCCGCTTTGGTATTCAGTCGGTGCGCGTATCCTGAAGTCTATTCAGAAAGAAGAGGTGACGTTTCACCCGCAACTTTCTGCTTTTCAATGGGCAGCTTCTCGCATGGGGTGGAGCTTGGCTGATTGCGATACGCTCACCATACACGGGCGGGCGAATAGCCAAGTCATTCCATATTTAGCGCCGCGTGCGCGTTTATTGGCTTTGACGCAAGATGCCAACAGTCCGGGTGAAGTTGCTGAACTCTTGACCAAGCGTGGATTTGGCGAAAGCAAAATGACAGTACTGGCTGCACTTGGCGGTTCGCGCGAAGAGCGGTTTGACGGTGTTGCAGAAAGCTGGTCGCATGATGTTCCGGATTTTCACACGCTGGCGATAGAGTGTGTCGCCTCATCAGATGCAAAATGGTATTCGCGCACAGGCGGCTTGCCAGATGATGCGTTCATTCATGATGGGCAAATGACAAAGCGCGTTATTCGCTCTGCCACTATTTCTGCGCTTGCGCCATTTCAGGATGCGTTATTGTGGGATGTCGGTGCGGGCTGTGGTTCAATTGCGATTGAATGGATGCGCGCTGCTCGTGGTGCGCAGGCTATTGCGATTGAAGCGAATGAAAAACGCATCGACATGATCCGGCAAAATGTAGTTGAACTGGGTGCGGAAAAACTCGCAATTGTTGAGGGGCAAGCACCTAATGCGCTTGGCGGTTTAGGTGCTCCCGATGCGATCTTCATTGGTGGCGGACTGACGACAGAAGGCGTGTTTGATATCTGCTGGGAACAACTTCGTACCAGCGGGCGGCTTGTTGCCAATGCGGTGACGGTGGAAAGTGAAGCGAAGTTGCTTGCACTTCATGCAGCACATGGCGGTGAATTAACGCGTATTTCCGTTCAGCAAGCAGAGCCAGTCGGGCGTTTTCAAGGCTGGAAACCGGGCATGCCTGTGACACAATGGGTGGTGATAAAGAGATGACCGGAATTTTATATGGCATAGGCGTTGGACCGGGCGACCCGGAACTCATCACGCTTAAAGCACATCGGATATTGAAGGCGAGTAAGGTCGTGGCCTATCCCGCACCGGACGACGGTGATAGTTTCGCTCGATCAATTGTGGCCGAATATTTGTCACCGGAGCAAATAGAAATTCCGATTGTCATTCCGATGCGCGTGGAACGGTTTCCAGCGGCGAATGTCTATGATGAAAAAGCCAAAGAGATTGCCACGCACTTGGAGCATGGAGAAGATGTGGTTGTATTATGTGAAGGTGACCCCTTTTTCTATGGCTCATTCATGTACCTCTTCGAGCGTTTGTCACCGAATTTCAAATGTGAAATCGTACCTGGAATTTCTTCACTCATGGCATCTGCTGCGGCATTGCAAAGACCACTTGCCGCCCGCAATGATATTCTCACCGTACTGCCTGCGCCGCTTGATGATGAGGTTTTATTTGAGCGTTTTAAATCAGGGGACGCGATTGCAATCATCAAGATAGGACGTCATTTTGCGCGGGTACGAAATCTCATTGAACAAGCTGGCTTATTAGAGCGTGCAGGATATTTGGAACGCGTAACGCTCGACAATCAAAAGGTTATGCCGCTTGCAAAAGTGACAGAAGACAAAGCGCCGTATTTTTCGATGATCCTGATTTATCGAGGGGCAGAAGATTGGATTAAGAGGCTCGACATGCCAAGCGAGGTCAAACGATGAATCGAATCGTTATTCTCTCAGATAGAGCCTTTGAAACAGCGCAAAAAATTCAATCTGCAATGGGTGGGGTGATAGAGGGATTGGCCTCTCGTTGCACCAAGACGAATACTATTTTTGAAGAAGTGAAGTTGCATATCCAAGCGCATTTTGAAAATGGCGATACGATTATCGCTATCATGGCAACAGGTGCACTTGTGCGTCTGCTCGCGCCGGTTTTAAAGGATAAGCATACCGAGCCACCAGTGATTGCGGTTGCGGAAGATGGTTCTTCCGTCGTTCCGCTACTGGGTGGACACCATGGTGCAAATGATTTGGCGCGGGAGATTGCTGAAATTTTGGGTGTGAAAGCTTCCATCACCACGGCAGGCGACTTGCGATTTGGCATTGCGCTTGATGCACCACCAGAAGGTTGGACGCTTGCTAATCCAGAAAATGCGAAAACTGTGATGGCCGCTATTTTGGGGGGTGAAGAAGTGCGCTTGCAGGGGCGTTCGCTTAATCAGGCTAAGTGGTTGATGGAGAGTAATTTGCCACTGGATGATGATGGTGAATGTGTGTTGAGTCTTTCTGAAACGACTCGCGATTATGCGCCGCTCGAACTTATCTATTACCCCAAGCGGCATGTCATTGGCATTGGTTGTGAACGTGGCACGAGCAGTGAGGAAGTGGTCACTCTTATTGAAGAAACGCTTCAGGCTCATTCA
>CAZXZQ010000209.1:0-5088 GCA_964645215.1 uncultured Rhizobiaceae bacterium
CATAAGTTCATTTAAAACAGTACCTGATTTTGTGGTGGGGGAGTGGCCAGGCAAAGTTGTATATGCGGCAATGCCAATAAGAACTATTATGCAAACAGAAGCTATGGTTCTGACATTATATATACTGTTCACAATTGTCCCCTTAGTTCTTAGAATATATTCACATTCCCAGAAGTGGTCGTAGTGTACAGGAAAACGTAATTATTAAGAACAATCTAGCGTACTGTAATGGTTGATAAATTAAGTCTCAACTTGGTGAACTTCTACAACATTACCGTCTGGGTCGTAAAAGAAGATTTGATGCCACCCACTAACAGCAATATTGCCGTAATCAGAGTAGGAAACACTTTTATTATCAAGCGTTTGCTTGAATTTAGTGATGTCATCAGTTCTGAATGCTATGTGGCCTTTGTCAACTGGATTGACAGCTTTACCTGTTCGAAATCCGACCTCTAAATCTTTCTCTGCAAGATGAAATTGGGTTCGTCCATCGCTTAAAAAAGAAACATCGCCTGGATAACCTTTGTCTTTTTCGCGAATCGGCACATCATCATTTGCACCGTTAAGACCAATAATATCGCTGTAAAAACGCGTCATTCGATCTACATTTTCAGTAGCAAAATTAACGTGGTGCAAGGTGAGTTTCATTTGGCATCCTCTTTATGATTGTGTTGAAACAGATTAAGTTCTGAGCTTAAGATTTTATCGTCAGAACTATATCAGAGAAAATGCTAATGCAGAAAAACCTAATACAAATAAATTATATAGAATTCAATGTTATTAACATTGAGCAGTCCAAAGCTTTTTATGGTGAAGTTTTTGGTTGGAAATTCACAGATTATGGCCCGGACTATTGTGAATTTAACGACGGTAAAATGACAGGTGGATTTACCACGCAAGATGCGGTTCAGCTGGGCGGGCCAATGGTCGTTTTATACAGTGAAGAATTAGAACCACTTATTGATAAGATCAAAGCCGCAGGTGGAACCATTGTGAAAGATATTTTTCAGTTTCCGGGCGGTGAGCGTTTTGAATTTAGCGACCCAACGGGTCATATATTAGCAATATGGCGCCGTATCTAGCGTAAGAATGCAGGAATATGCTCTTCACCACCAAATGCGTGAGACTCATCGCTAAGTGCTATATCTTCTTGAGCGTTATGCTTTTTAGGTTTTGAGCGCTTTTCATTGGAACGTGGCTGTGCATCCTGCTTTTTTTCATTCTTAGCTGCACTTGGCTTTTCAGATTTCGTGTTCTTCTTTGCGCCACGGCGTCTGCCAGCTTTTGCGTCCCATTCAACTTTATCGCCAAGCCAATTGATTTCTTGTTCGATAAGAGACTCAATTGCATCATAGCCTTTTTGCTCTGTTGGCATAACAATCATATACGCGGTGCCTAAGCGGCCAGCGCGGCCTGTGCGTCCAATACGATGAACGTAATCTTCTGCATTTACCGGAACATCAAAATTAAACACATGGCTCACGTCAGGAATATCCAATCCACGTGCCGCAACATCACTTGCGACGAGTAGTGATATTTTATTGTCTTTAAATGCGTTTAGAGTAGCTGTTCGGCTTGTTTGGTCCATATCACCATGTAAAGCGCCACAAGAGTATTCATGGCGGGTGAGGGAGCGGTATACTTCTGCAACGTCACGTTTGCGATTACAGAAGATAATGCCATTTTTTAGATCTTCTGAATTATCAATCAATTCACGCAGCTTTGCGCGTTTTTCATAATCAACAACTGATGTTGCAACACTATGCTGGGTGATTGTTTCAGAAGTGCTGGCTGCTTTTGCAACTGTTACTTGAACTGGGTTTTGTAAGAACTTATTGGCTAGGCCTTCAATTTCCGGTGGCATGGTTGCCGAGAAAAAGAGTGTCTGACGGGTGAACGGAACCATTTTCGCAATGCGTTCAATATCTGGCATAAAGCCCATATCCAACATGCGGTCGGCTTCATCAATTACCATAACTTCTACGCCGGTCATCAATATTTTGCCGCGCTCGAAATGGTCAAGCAAACGGCCGGGTGTTGCGATCAGAATATCCGCACCGCGATCAAGTTTCTTGAACTGATCTTCAAACGATGTGCCACCAATAAGCAGGGCAAGGGTGAGTTTCTGATTTTGGCTATAGCGATTGAGGTTTTCTTCAACCTGAGCTGCGAGTTCGCGTGTAGGTTCCAGAATAAGTGTGCGCGGCATACGAGCGCGGGCGCGACCTTTTTCCAAGAGTGACAACATAGGAAGTGTGAAGGAGGCAGTTTTGCCTGTTCCTGTTTGTGCTATGCCTAATACGTCGCGTCGCTGCATAACGTGAGGAATAGCTTGTGCTTGGATAGGGGTGGGTTCTGTGTAGCCGGAAGCTTCTACAGCTGCCAATACTTTGTCGCTTAGACCCAGTGTGTCGAAACTCATGTAGGTGAAGGATACTTTCGATTAGATTTGGAAAACTATTTTTCCAATATACGCCCTTTGGCATGCAAATTTGATGCCAATTCGCCTTTCGGGTACGGTAAAACGCCTGTAATGTCAAGTTTTTGCGGCGTTCTTATTGTCAGAATCGATAGGTAGCTTTGGTTCCTAACAATATTTTTCTGGTCCTACCCATTGGGCAACGGAGTATCTATCGCCATGCGCCCAGCCAAGGGGAAGAATTTTGTCGATTGATGCAAGTTCATCGTCTGTGAGTGGGCGGTTCGCGGCTTCCAGGAGTTCGGTGAAATGCTTCACTGACCGCGTGCCGGGAATGGGAATAACATGATCACCTTGCGCGAGACACCATGCAATCGCCAAACCAGCCGTCGACATGCCCATATCAGCGGCAAGCGTGCGGAACGGTTTGATCGCCTCGATATTCGCATTGTAATTGGGGTTCATAAAGCGAGGGTTGTTGGTGAGGAAAGGTAGGTCTTGCACAGCTTCATAGGTGAGGGGATTATCTGTCAGCAGCGAGCGCCCAACGGGTGAGAAGGCAACCATTGTTGTGCCAAGCTCCTTGCAGGTTTGCACGAGGCCCATCTCGGGAGAGCGAGTGGAGAGCGAATATTCTGACTGCACGGCAGCAACAGGGTGAACCGCATGTGCTTTGCGTAGTGACGTCGGCGCGATTTCCGAATAGCCAATTGATTTCGTCTTGCCTGATTTAACAAGGCTAGCCAGTGTTTCAGTGACTTCCTCAATCGGAATATTCGGATCGCGACGGTGTATGTAATAAAGATCAACAGCCTCAACGCCCATCCGCTTCAGGCTCTTTTCTAGCTCTGCCTCAAGATGTTCTTTTGTATTGTTGAAAATATTGCCCGGGCCGTCCGGGTTGCGCGTAATGGAGCCTTTGGTAGCGATGTGGAAGTGGTCTTTCGCGGCCGGGTTCTTTTGGAAATAGCTGCCGATAACATCTTCAGATGTCCCCATGCCGTATATATTCGCCGTGTCGATATGATTGACGCCGGCTTCTATGGCTGCATCCAGAATAGCATGGCTATCGGCTTCATTAGTCTCGCCATAAAAGTTGGTAAAGGACATAGCGCCAATGCCAATTGGGTGGATCATTGGGCCGTTTTGGCCGAGTTGCCGAAGTTTCATGGAAGTTTCCTCAATATGACTTTATTTAATTACTTTAAACACCCACTATGCCCTTGGTAAATGGGTTTTGATAGAGTTCTCCATGAGATTCAACGCCTTCTTCAATCACGCAGTCGGATTTTGGACGCGCAACGCAGAGAAGCACATAGCCGGCCTGTGATTGACGTTTGTTGAGCGCAGTTGCACCCGGTTGGCGTACCTCGCCAGAGACGAGTTTGGCAGCACAGGTTATGCACCCGCCATAGTCGCAGCCGATTGGGAGTTGAATGCCAGCATCCAGTGCGGCCTTGTAAATTGGTTCGTCTTCCGCGACCTCCAATGTGGTGTCGCAGTTTTTCAGGTGAACTTTGAAGATCTGAGTGCCAGACATTTAGATTGTCTGACCCAGTTTTGGTTTCCAGAAGGGGCGGAAGAGTTCAATCTTCGGGCAGCGGTCCATCACCACTTTCATGCCAGCATCTTCGCAGAGCTTTGCAGCACCTTCGTCAAACACACCAATTTGACCCCATAATACTTTCGCGCCTGCATCAATCGCTTCTTGCGCAATGCCGGGAAGGGCGTGGGAGGCACGGAAGACTTGCACCATATCAATCGGCTCATCGACATCCGCGATTGTATCATAGACTTTGAGGCCACGAATTTCCGTCACGTCCGGCTTAGGATTAATCGGCTTCATATTGTAGCCTTGCTCGTGAAGCACACGCAGAACGCCATAGCTGAATTTGGTTGGGTCGGGGGACGCGCCCACCATGGCAATGGTTTTCACTTCCTTCAAAATGGTGGCGAGGTAATTTTCCGGATATTCCTCGTGATGGTTCATGTAGCCCATTTCACTTATTCCTTATAACCAAATGTCGGACGTGCAATCGCCGCCCGGGTAGCGCGTTTCGTGGCAGCGCGATGGCCCGTTTGGTTCGTTGCCAAAGTTTACAATGAAATCCTTGTTGATTTCCATGCCGCCATTTTCCGTATCGCAATCCACTTGCAACATCACGCCGCCCTTGTGGCGAATGTCCGGGTAAAACTGATTGTCCCAAGTTGAGAACAATGAAGTTGTCACGTAAAGACGCTTGCCGTCCAAGCTTAACTGGATCATTTGCGGTCCACCCGCAATATCGACACCGTTGACGGTTGGCGCTTTGTTGAGCAGGCCACCCATCCAAACTTGGCCGGTAAGCACAGGGTTATGCGGGTCGGAAATATTGTATTGGCGAATGTCACCATGCAGCCAATTGCAGAGGTATAGATATTTATCATCCATAGACAAAAGAATAACGGTGATGAGGCCGGGCAGGGGAATGGGCCATTCTGGATGTGGCTCGTTGGCAACATCAATGATTTTCTCCCACTGCCATTTCTCGTCTTCATCTTTCCACCAGTGAATGATGTTGGACGACATGGCCGCGCCCACAAAACCGTGGCTACTGGCGGGGTCATGATGGAAGCGCACTTCGAGCGGTACAAGTCCATCTTCACCCAAATAGAATGTCTCGCGAGGT
>CAZXZQ010000210.1:0-5075 GCA_964645215.1 uncultured Rhizobiaceae bacterium
AATCAGGTGACCAAAATTCTGTAACTATTGCAAGTAGAATAACAATTTAAAAGTTAGATTAAATATTGACCTTTACGTAAAAGTAATTATATAAAGCCGCATGGTAACAAAACTTGAAATCATACAGTCCTGGCTGGGGCTCCCTGTGTATATCTGGCAGGGCTTAAACGTTAGGCGTAAAACCAACCCTATGCGTATGGGGCCGCCAGATATAATTCCTATTGTAGAACTTAAGGGTAAGGGGGAACCAATTAGCATATTGGTGATTGGAGATTCCACTGCAGCCGGAATTGGCGTTGATAAGTTTGAAGAAGCCGTTGCAGGCAGACTTCCATACTTGTTGAAAGAAAAAACTGGCAAGCCGGTTCGGGTAAAAACTTCTGGCCATAGTTCTGCAACATCAAAGACATTAAGAGACTTTGTTGTACCAAACCTAATTGATGAAGGGTATGATTACGTCTTTCTATCCGTTGGTACAAACGACGCTAAAAACTTTCATACTGGAAAACAGTTTTGCAAAAACTTTAGCGGCTTGCTTAATGTCTGTCAGGCAAAGTTTACAGGCGCTAAAATTATCTGGTCTGGGGTTGTTGATATGACAGGCATGCCTGTCCTTCCTTCACCGCTCAATAAAATTCTTGGCATACGTTCGCGCATCATTGTAAAAAATGGTAGAACCTTATGCCACGAACGCGGCGCTCTTTCGCCCACCTCCAAGTGGCAACCCATTAAAGAGAATTTCTCAAAAGATGGCTTTCATGCATCATCCAAAGGCTATTTAGCATGGGCGGATGAACTTGCAGATTATATTGCAAAGGTAAATTTGCAAAACAATTAGGCTAATGTCTATCTTATCTTTGATAGACACATCCGAGTTTTTCCAATATTTTCATCCGAAACTAACATGCAAAAGCGGTATTTTGGAGGGAAACCATTATGGCATCAGCCTATAAAGAGATTTACGAAAGCTGGGAAAAGAACCCAATGGCTTATTGGGAAGAAGCAGCAAAAGAAATCGACTGGTTTAGCCCTGCAGAAAAAATCTTTGACCAAGATGCCGGTATTTTCGGCCATTGGTTTACCGGCGCCACATGTAATACCTGTTATAATTGTCTTGATCGTCATGTAGAAGATGGACGTGCAGATCAAGCAGCGATCATTTACGACAGCCCAATTACCGGCAATCAGCGCACTTACACCTATGCGGAAGCTTTGACGGAAGTGAAAGCACTTACAAATGTACTCAAATCAAAAGGTGTTGGTAAAGGTGACCGCGTCATCATCTATATGCCGATGGTAGCAGAAGCCGCGTTTGCAATGCTCGCATGTGCGCGTCTGGGTGCTGTGCATTCAGTTGTTTTCGGTGGCTTTGCAGCTGCAGAACTTGCAACACGCCTTGACGATGCAACACCAAAATTCATCATTTCTGCTTCTTGCGGCATAGAGCCAAACCGCGTGGTTGCATATAAGCCCCTACTCGATGAGGCAATTGAAATTGCAACATCAAAACCAACCGGAACACTCATTCTTCAGCGAGAGCAAGAAACATGCGAACTCATTGAGGGGCGCGACTTTGATTATGCAGCTGAAGTAAGCGCTGCACGTGAAGCCAATGAAGATTGTCCGTGTGTACCAGTGCTTGCAACTGATCCGCTCTACATCCTCTATACGTCTGGCACAACCGGCCAACCAAAAGGCGTGGTGCGTGACAATGGCGGTCATATGGTTGCGCTCAAATGGACCATGAAAAACATTTATGACATCGATCCAGGAACAGTGTTCTGGGCAGCATCTGATGTGGGTTGGGTTGTCGGGCATTCCTATATCACTTACGGTCCACTCATGCACGGCGCTACCAGTATCTTGTTTGAAGGAAAACCCGTTGGCACACCGGATGCAGGAACCTTCTGGCGTGTAATCTCAGAACATAAGGTCGAATGCCTCTTTACTGCCCCAACTGCATTCCGAGCGATTAAAGGTCAGGACCCGGATGGTGAGTTCATCAAAAAATATGACATGTCACATTTCCGCATTCTATTCCTCGCAGGCGAACGCGCTGACCCGGACACAATCCACTGGGCAGAAGACAAATTGGGCGTTCCAGTAATTGATCACTGGTGGCAAACAGAGACGGGATGGACCATGGCCGGAAATCCGATGGGCATTGAGACATTACCGGTTAAATATGGTTCGCCAACTGTCATGATGCCTGGCTTTAAGATTGAAGTTTTAAGTGACGAAGGCGAGCCAATGGCAGCAGGTGAACTTGGCAATATTGTTGTAAAATTGCCCCTTCCTCCAGGTGCTTTTCCAACATTATGGAATGCGGAAGAACGTTTTAAAGAAGCCTATCTTGAAGAGTTTCCAGGCTATTATAAAACAGCGGATGCCGGGTATATTGATGAAGATGGCTATCTCTTCATTATGGCGCGCACAGACGACATCATTAATGTTGCTGGACACCGTCTTTCAACCGGTGGAATGGAAGAAGTTGTCGCCGCGCACAAAGATGTTGCTGAATGCGCAGTTGTTGGCATTGCAGATGAAATGAAAGGGCAAATCCCATGTGGGTTCCTCGTTTTAAATGCAGGCGTCAATCGCGAACATGATGAGATAAAAAAGGAAGTTGTATCATTGGTCCGTGAAAAAATTGGACCGGTGGCTGCGTTCAAATCTGCACTCGTCGTACCGCGCCTTCCTAAAACTCGCTCCGGTAAAATTCTGCGTAGCACCATGCAAAAAATCGCTGATGGCATGGAGTGGAAAATGCCAGCAACGATTGACGATCCTGCAATTCTAGATGAAATTTCAGAAGTACTTAGATCAAACAAAGAAAGTTAAATCTGTGGCGCTAGAAAATAAAATTGCAATTATAACTGGCGGCGCTCAGGGAATTGGATATGCCATCGCAGAGCGTTTCTTGCGTGAAAAAGCGCGTGTTATTATTGCAGATGTCGATGATAAAGTGGGCATGGCGGCAGCCAAGAAACTAAAGAAAATCGGGTCGGTTAAATACGTACATTGTAATGTTGCTGAACGCTTGGATGTACATAACCTGATTGCTGGTGCAATCGATGATTTTGGTCATATTGATATTTTGGTGAATAATGCCGGCATTGTCATAGGGGCAGAGTTTCTCGATCTTTCAGAAGAAGACTTTGATCGTGTGCTGGACGTAAACCTAAAAGGTGCGTTCATGTGCTCACAAGCAGCTGCAAAGCACATGGCCAAACAAGTGGAAGATGGCCATGAACCTGGCAGCATCATCAATATGTCATCTATAAACGCGGTTTTTGCAATTGAAAATCAGGTGCCCTATTCAATCTCAAAAGGCGGGCTTAGCCAGCTCACGAAGGTTGCTTCACTGGCTTTGGCCAAACACGGCATTCGCGTAAACGCAATTGGTCCAGGATCCATCATGACCAAGATGCTCGAAAGTGTTGCAAATGATGTTGAAGCACAAAACAAAGTGCTTTCAAGAACACCAATGGGCCGCATTGGCGACCCATCTGAAATTGCAAGTATTGCTGTTTTTCTTGCGTCCAATGAATCAAGTTATGTTACTGGCCAAACCATCTATGCAGATGGCGGAAGATTGGGGCTGAACTATACAGTCCCAATCAAAAAGTAACGCAGACCCTAGCCTTGCGGCTTATCATCATCCGCCTTGTCATCATCCTTTTGGAAGTTGGCAAACACGTCATCAGCGCTGATTTCCTGTTCAGGCGCTGCAGGTGCCGGTGGCGTTGTATCAAAACCAGTGAAGCCTGTTTGTGTTTCAGAGGCCGGCAATAATGTATCGCCTTCTTCACCTTCAGCTGGTTCAGGTTTCTTAGGCGCCCATTTCTCAGCTTTTGTTACCTCAGCATCAAGTGCAATTTGTGTACACAGCCCAAGGGTTACCGGGTCCATCGGTTGCAGATTTACTGAGTTCCAATGGGTACGCTCACGAATGGCCTCAATGGTTGTTTTGGTCGTGCCAACAAGACGGATAATTTGCGCGTCTTTAAGTTCTGGATGACTACGCACCAACCATAAAATAGCATTAGGCCTGTCTTGGCGTTTTGATAAAGGCGTATAACGTGGGCCTTTTTTCTTCAACGCAGGCACAACAACCTTTGATTCAGCTATTTTAAGTTTGTAATTGGCGTCTTCTTGAGCTTTCTCAAGTTCATCACGCGTTAGCTGACCATTAGAAATTGGATCAAGGCCTTTAATACCTTGCGCAGATTCACCATCAGCAATGGCCTTAACTTCCAGCGGATGCAGCACGCAAAAAGTTGCAATCTGATCAAATGTCAATGATGTATTATCAACAAGCCAAACAGCCGTTGCTTTAGGCATAAGTGGTGCCGCCATAATCTTTCTCCTCTAAAAGACATCTTCCCCGTGTGCCGACCCGGTTTTTAGGTGGCTCCCTTGCGGGAAAGAGGTTTTGATTGTCATGAAATTTAATCTCTTATAGCCTGTGTCATATAAACTTGCAATCAAATAGATAATTCACCCAGATTTATTGGAAAAAGAGAATGGAAGACGAAAACGAGATCAGAAAAAAGCACGCTGCTTATACAATAGGCCAAGTCTTAGACGAACTGTCCGTAGAAGAAATATCAGAGATCACCAGCCTATTGCATGAAGAAATCGCGCGATTGGATACGGCAAAACAAAGCAAGTCCGCTCATTTATCGGCTGCAGAAGCGCTCTTCAAGTAAGGCGCAATATTTAACGGTTCAATGATATTAACCTGCGTTAACCATTAATTAAGGTTTATACGACATTAATAGTTACATCCAGACTTTCTGGAACTTGAACAAGGAACTGTCCTTGTTCTAGCCTCCCTGTTAACTTTCAGAGCCGATTTTTTCGGCTCTTTTTTTTGCTTAAATTTTAGAGGGGTATAGGTTCGGGTGATTGACTTGGTGCAATGTCGGCTAAGCGGACTTTTTTCCTTTTTCGGTCAAGAGAAGCATTCAAATTGCGACACCTAACCCGCTTTCGATTTGCGCTTAAGCTGGAATATGCCCCAGAATCAACTGGGAATGTTCGAAAAAATTAATAACTTTATGTTCTGCTTT
>CAZXZQ010000211.1:0-5038 GCA_964645215.1 uncultured Rhizobiaceae bacterium
GTTGCTAAGAGGCTTTACGAAGCGAACGAGGGTGTTATGGTTGGAATCGCGCACTATAAAGTCAGTGAAAGATGAAAGAGTAACATCATCCGCTATGAGAGAATTTCATCAAACAGCAGTAATCCGAGTCTGAGTTGTAACAACATTATTTTCATCAACCTCATGAAGATAATAAACTGGCCGTGATTTCATATGCTCCGCGCATTGATCCCAACGCAGAGTCGTTGCTACCGATGAACTAACAGTTACCGGAATATCTTCTACAAAACCTGTGGTTGAGCGATGCACATGGCCACTGAATATTGAAGTAACACGGCCTGAGTTTAGGAGCGTTTTGCGTAACTCAGTCATTGCTTCAATCGTCTCGAAATGAATACGGTCTGGACCCACAAAAATCTCGCAAGGCGGGTGGTGCGTAAATACAAGAATTGACTTGGTACGATCATCATCAAGCATGCCGAGTAAATTTTGCATACGTTTTTGGCAAAAATTTCCCTTGTTACTGCCTTCATGAAGCGTATCGAGCATGATACATTTCACTGGAAAATCATCTACTGCATAGTCAATAAATTCAGAATCAGGTGAGAATGACTGAAGTTGCGAAAACGCAGCTCGCATATTGATGCGGTGATCTTTATTGCCAACCATGCAATAGACTGGCGCCTTCGCTGTTGCCAGAATTTCAACCGCTTTTGTATATTCGTCTTGCCGTCCATTATGGACAATATCGCCTGTATGGATGATCAGATCGGGCGCAGGATCAAGCATATTAATGTCGGCAATGACCGCTTCAAAATCCCTTATGCGTTGATTTGCATCTTCCACATCAAGTGCAATATGCGTGTCAGAGATTTGCGCGATAATCATCAATTAACCCGGCTTGAACGTTGTTTATGTGGTCTCAACATAAAATTTACGCAATACTTGAACCACTTCTGGCCTTGCAAACTCTGGCGGTATATCTGCTCCAGTTTCAAGCATTTCACGCATTTGCGTGCCAGAAACAGAAACGTGATATTTTGGATCGTGCGGACATGTTTTGCCTGTCGCCATGCCATAGCACTTACGGCAATAGAAAGTGATGTCAATTTTTAATGGCTGCGTAACAAGCGCATCGTCCGAAATTTCATCAAATATATTGTGCGCATCAAAGGGACCATAATAGTCCCCAACGCCTGCATGATCGCGCCCGACAATTAGATGCGAGCAACCAAAATTCTGACGAATAAGCGCATGTAAAAGTGCTTCACGTGGGCCGGCATAGCGCATCTCGATTGGATAGCCCGCCTGAATAACCGTATCGGGCTTAAAGTAATTATCGATCATCGCCTGAATAGCTTCGGTGCGAACTTCAGCTGGCATATCACCTGGTTTAAGTTTGCCAAGCACCTGATGAATGAAAACACCATCTGTTACTTCAACGGCAATTTTTGCTAGATGCTCATGGCTGCGATGCATTGGATTTCGGGTTTGAAAAGCTGCAGCTCTTGCCCATCCTTTTTTAACAAAAAGTGCGCGAGACTCTTCCGGACGTAAGTAAAGGTCAGGATATTTTTCAGGATATTCACCTTCAGACAAAACGATAACCGGACCACCAAGATTAATTTCACCTTGGGCCATAACCTTTTGAACGCCGGGATGCGCATCATCAACTGTTTTATAAACCTGATTGCATTCAAGTTCTTTGTTGATTGAATATTTTTCAGTGACTGTCTGTATTGCAATTATTTCGCCAGTCTCACCATCACACAATGCAATTTCTTCATCGATACCAATTGTATCTGCTAATTCTGGGGTCGTAGATAATGTAATTGGAATGGGCCAAAATGTTCCGTTAGCAAGTTTCATATCAACGCAAACGCCCTGCCAATCAGCTTCACTCATAAAACCATTTAGCGGCGTGTAAGCACCCATGCCAAACATGAAGAGATCAGAAACTTCACGGCTTGTCAGTGGGATGCGTTTCAAGGTTTCTGCACGTTGTAATTCAGCAGCTTTATTATCATCGGAGACAAGTAAAGGTAAAACCTTGTCTGAGCCATGCGGTGGTACAAGTTGCGGCATTCCATTCTCCTGCATTACTTACATTCGTTCTTTTAAAAATGTTTGCCTGTTAACGCTTAGCACCATTAGAACCAGTTATGAATACAAATGGAACCAATAATCCAAGCAATTATGAATAAGGTTTTGTTTTTATTACATCTTAACGGATGTTATTGTTTTCTTTACCCTATTAGCGCTTTGCTCACAGAGCTAAAACGTGTATATTTTGATTTGAAACTGCTATATTTTTTGCTAATAGCAGACGTAGATTTCATCGTTGAAAAGAAGGCCTATTATGAGTGATAAAAAACCTGTCCAAAAAGTGCCAGAAGGCCAAGCTCGGTTTTTCAAAACAAAACAGAAGAAACCAACAGCAACAGGCTACGTTGGATATGAAACTGTATGGAATTCTTTCCAAAAAGAAGTGAAATACAAAACACCAAAACGCCCATAACATTTCCAAGCATTATTCTGGCAAGTTAGACGCTTGTCAGTTTATGCTATGTGCTTTCATGCCAGGCATTAATGACTCGTCGATTGGTACGATGTCTTCATCTTTACCACCTGCCTGAATTTCCTCGTCCGTTGCGTCTCGCACATTCAGGATTTCAAGCGTAAAGATTACTTCCCTACCACACATTGGGTTATTCCCATCAACCGTTAAGGTCTTGTCATCGAGGCGGGTCACGATGAAGTTTTTAACTTCACCTTTTTCATTTTCCATAGAGATGGTTGTGCCGATTTCTCGGTAGTCTTCGGGCACGTTTTCAATGCGGTCGGTAAAAACCAGTGATTCATCACGCGGGCCAAAAATTGTATTACAATCGATAGGGACATTGATTATGTCGCCCTTAGTTTTGCCTTCCAGTTCATTGAGAACTTGGGACGCAAGTATGTCGTTGTGTCCATGAACATAGCTTATCGGAAATTCCACAGTACTGAGCACCTGGTCAGATTTTGCATCTTTCACAGTGTAAGTAAGCTCAACCAGTTTTTCAGCTTCTATAATATCGCTCATTTTATCTACCTAAAGTGGATTAAAATATTGATGCGCCGAATATTCTCAACTCATCATCGTCATAGCCAAGCACCAGTCGGCCTAACCATTCACCGCTGCGTTTTGTACTGCGCTGGCGGAAAAGAACTGTAACATGCTCGCCCCTGCGGATAATTCCAAGTTCGTCAAAATCATCAGAAAGGGTACGCGTCAATTCACTCGTTGAGAATTGTCTGCCAACCTCAACTTCATTCAAGCCTAATGTTAGCTCAGGTGAGAATTTTTTAATAAACTCAACGTAATTGCCGTCATTTGAATGTTTAATCAGATCGCGCCACAATGGAGTAGCTAGTTCCATAATCTTTTCATCGCTATCATATACGATGCTCATTGTTGAACCTCTCTGTCATCATAAAACTATCAAATTAGTCTTGCTTAAAAGTTGGAGCCGCAACCCATGATTACACAAGCTGCGGCTCAATTTTACATTTTAACTTGCACGCCAAAGTTTATTTGGCAGCAGCCTTAGCTGGCTTTTTTTTCTTAGCAGTCACCTTTTTGGTAGATGCTTTTTTAGCCTTTTCTTCTTCATCACCAACCAAGTGATAACAAGGCGCTTTTTCCATTGTATATTCTCCGGTCTCAGGATCACGACGTGAAACCGTAAGAACATGCCAGTTTTCATCATCCAGCTTCATGGCGTCACCACGATAATAATAACCAGGCCAACGTGTTTCCTTGCGGAACAGCGTATGTTGCGTAACACATTCAGCAGTACGGTGACGGTGTTTTAGTTCCCAGGCACGAAGTAATTCATGAAGGTCTTTAGCACCCAGTTTCTCGAGATCTTCTTCCATGATTTTCAGTTTTTGCAAACCGATATGGAGGAGTTTTTCGTTCGTCATGTAACTAACTGTTACACCACCACAATATTCATCCATGAGCTTTTGAAGTCTATCAAGGCCCTGTTTTGGGTTGATATAACTTGGGCTAACTGTCCCAGCAACAATCTCATTGCGATAGATGTTGTAGTGATCCATCGGCATAAAGATTTCTTCTTTTCTGTCCGCGATCTGCTTCTCATTAATCCGAATGCCTTCAGCTTTGCCATCGTCAATGTATTGACAAGCAGCTTTCGCAGCCAAACGACCTTCGGTAAATGAACCTGATGAGAACGCATGAGGCGTTCCACCCACGGCATCACCCGCACCAAACAGACCTTCAATGGTCATCATGCGGTTATAGCCCCAGAAATATTCTGGTGGTGAGATGTCTTCAGGTCCACTTGCCCAACCACCAGCGCCGGTCGCGTGTGATCCCATGACATATGGTTCTGAAGTTGTAAGTTCAGGGTTCTGATTTTTAGGATCAACATCAGTTGCAGCCCAAAGCACAGCTTGACCAACTGTCATGCCGAGGAAGTTTTCCCAACCAACCTCTTCCAAATGAGGATCTTGGAAAGCTTGCATGGTAACCATGTGAATTGGTCCACGACCAGCATTTACTTCACTGATGATTGCGTGGTTACGCAAACATGTTGGAATAGGTCTATGCGTGCGGTGAGACACTTCAGGGTCGAGATATTCTTTGCCGACCATCTCTTGAAGCGCTGGGAACCACTTGGATTCATACTCTTCACCCAAACAGTTTTGTGTATAGGTTTTAAGATGTAAGAAGTAAGCGCCAACTGGACCATACCCGTCTTTAAAGCGTGCAAGCACGATACGGTTTTCCATTTGAGTCATCTTGGCGCCCGCATTGATCATAAGGCCGTAAGCGGACCCTGATGACCATGGTGCATACCATACACGGCCAGCACCTTCACCCACAGAACGTGGCTTAAAGATATTGGACGCGCCACCGGCTGCAACAACAACAGTTTTTGACTTAAAGACATGATAGTCGCCTGTACGTACGTTGAAACCAACAGCGCCCGCGATACGGTTGTCTTTTGAATCATCCATCAAAAGATGCGTTACACAAATCCGGTTAAAGACT
>CAZXZQ010000212.1:0-5034 GCA_964645215.1 uncultured Rhizobiaceae bacterium
TTTTTTATGAAGTCATAAATTTAAGGTGCCCACTTTGATAAATAAGAGGCCTTATTTGTTCTTTGTTGGTTTGTGAAGTTGAGTTCTTAACGTCAATAAAAAAAGCTCAGCAAAAAATCATGAGCTGAGCTTTTATAAAAAAGGGTAGAGGATTTTTAAAACCCGACTTTTCTTATTTGAGCTTATTGATCAGAGTTTTTAATTAAATTCCAGGCGCTTTGCTGAGAAAGCATACCTCTTAGAAATTTGATGTTTTCCTCAGCTTCAGCTTGAGGTAACTCACCTCGTGCAATTGTTTCAGCTTTTTCAAAATCACCCTGTAAACCCACGACGAGAGCTAAGTTTTGTCTAACTCTGCTGTCCGCTGATGGATTTTTAATTGCTTCTTGAAGATAGGTTTCAGCGGTTCTCAAATCTCCACTTAAGACATATGACATGCCAAGATTTGAAAGAACGGATGCTTCATTTGGAACGATATCAAGCGCTTTACGATATTTCTGACGCGCCTCAGCTGATCTACCCAACTGATCAAGAATAGCACCTTGTGCAGAGAATAGGCGCCAATCAGGTCTGTCAGGACGATGTGCTCGGTCGATAATTTTTAGTGCTTTAGCAAGGTTGCCGGAAGCAGCCAGTGCTTTGCCATATGCGGATAATACGTCATTATCTTCAGGATGATGAATGACCATTTGCTGCATAACTGCAAGCGCTTGCTCATTACGACCTGTAGTACGAAGAATATTGGCATAAAATAAGCCAACTTGTTTGTTTGTAGGATCACGCTCATATAATTGGCCGTATTTTGCAGTGGTTTGTTTCAGTTCCTGCACGGTCATTTGCTCGATCGGCTTTGAATTACGTCCGATTGACCCAGTTTTACGTGGGTCAGTTGCGCAGGCTGATAATAAAACAGAACATGCAAGTGTAAGTGCTATGAAGCTTGAGTTACGAAATCTGTTTTTCTTTAGCATGGGCCAGCCTTGTTTCTATCTTGCAAATATTTCGAGATCGAATAAGTCTTTTAATCAATAATCTGTTAACCCTAATGGATGGTTAACGTAGGCTTAGAAAATTGTTAATTATTAGGAATTGAAATCATGACAGACTTGGCAATTACAACGCGTAAGACAAAATCAGTTCCAATTTTCGCTTTGCGTCCGGGCGAGGCATCCAAGTCGCCTCATTTAACTGCTCAGCAAAAGGTCTGGGCTAAAGCCAATGGCTTTGATGGAGCAAGCGGTGCGGTTCTCTTATATCCAAATGAGAAGGGGTTGTTGGATTCAGTGATGTTTGGCCTTGGAAAGGATGCATCTGCATTAAGTACGGGCGCGCTTCCGGCTAAACTGCCAAAAGGTAATTATCATTTTGCATCTTCTATAGAGGATGAGCAGTTAGCATGCCTTGGATGGCTTTTAGGTGCATATAAGTTCAACACCTATAACAATAAGAAGCCAATTGAAGCAAAGTTAAAGCTTCCTGATGATATTGATAATAAAGCTTTGATAAGAGAGGCAGAAGCTACCTACCTTGCGCGTGATCTAATCAATACACCGGCGAACGATATGGGGCCGCAAGCGTTAGAAGATGTTATCCGCAAAATAGGCCACGCCCATAAAGCAACGGTTAGTGTTATCAAAGGGGATAAACTGCTTGAGAAAAATTTCCCTATGATTCACACGGTAGGGCGCGCGAGTGTCGATGCTCCGCGTTTGGTTGATTTAAAATGGGGTAATGCCAAACACCCAAAAGTCACACTTGTTGGCAAGGGTGTAATTTTTGACAGTGGCGGACTTAATATAAAGCCCGGCAATTCAATGGCCTTGATGAAAAAAGATATGGGTGGTGCTGCGAATACAATCGCACTTGCACAAATGATTATGGATGCAAAACTGCCAGTGCGCCTGCGTCTGCTTGTTCCTGCTGTTGAAAATGCCATTGCCGGAAATGCATTTAGACCGAGTGATATTATTCCAAGCCGTAAAGGTATTAGCGTCGAGATTGGCAATACGGATGCTGAAGGCAGACTTATTCTCGGCGATGCATTGACGCTGGGTGATGAGGAAAAACCTGATTTGATGATTGATATGGCAACGCTTACAGGTGCTGCACGTGTTGCCCTTGGGCCAGATCTGCCACCATTTTATACGGATGATAAAAAGCTCGCAGGTGACATTTCACATGCTGCAGAAAAAGTACATGACCCGCTTTGGCATATGCCACTTTGGGCGCCTTACCAAAAAATGCTGTCCTCTAAAGTGGCTGATGTGAACCATATTTCAACGGGTGGATTTGCAGGCTCAATTACGGCGGCCTTGTTTCTTTCAAGATTTGTAGAGAAGACAAAATCATGGGTGCATTTTGATGTTTATGGCTGGACACCAACTGCGAAACCATGGGCGCCGGTTGGGGGTGAGGCACAAGGCATTCGGGCACTCTTTGAGGTGATTTCAAACCGCTACAGCAAATAAATTGATTTCGCATACGAAATGAGTTTATGCTTGGCGCATGAGCAAAGTTTCGATCAATCCCGGACAAGCGTTAAAACTGTGGCACCAAGTAGCGCTTTCGCTTGTGCAAGATGGCGAGCGTGATTTAACACAGCGCCAATTGGCTATTCTTTTAACAATATATTTGGAAGCACCGCCGCATACTGTTCGTGATTTGGCGGGTAAGCTTGGCGTTACCAAACCAGTGATTACGCGTGCGTTGGATACGATGGGCGCTATGAAGCTGGTTGACCGCCGGCGCGATGAAAATGACCGAAGAAACGTTTTGATTATGCGGACGATTGAAGGGTCGCTATATTTGGAGAGGCTTGCAGATCTAGTATCTGAAACGGCGGAGAGAATTGAATGACCTCAACCTTACCTCAACTAAATCCGCATGACAGACGTCTTAATGTGCTTGATGCCAAGGGTGCGATCATTACGGCAGATGGCATACGAGCTACAATAAAAGTAGCTTTCACGGAATTGCGCGGCAAACCTGAATTTGCTTCTGTGATCGACACGCAATTGATGTTTGGCGAAGATGTTGAAGTCTATGAAAGCAATGAAGCTTGGTCGCACGTAAAAGCTCTTCGCGATGACTATGTCGGGTGGTTAGAAACTTCAACGCTGCAATATGAGCAGCCACCCGCAACCCATATCGTATGCGCATCACGCACATTTCTTTATCCGGAACCTGATTTGAAACTTCCCCATAAAGGCATGCGTTCAATGGGCAGTGGTTTGCGTGTCGTAGGCGATATAGAACAACGCGGCACTCAATATGCGCTATTGGCAACAGGCGAAGCAATTATTGCAAAACACATTCGGCCAGTAGATGAACATGATGCAGATTATGTAACCATTGCTGAAAGCTTGATCGCAACACCTTATCTTTGGGCTGGCACAACTGCCTTTGGCATTGACTGTTCGGGTCTCGTAAAGCTTGCTATGTTCATGGTGGGCAAAAAAGTGTTGCGTGATTCTGACATGCAAGCCGCAACCATTGGTGCGGAAATTGACCCCGGTGAAAATTTTGAAAACATAAAACGTGGCGATTTAATTTTCTGGCGCGGACATGTCGGCATTGCGCAAGGCAACGGCTTAATCATTCATGCTAATGGTCATTCAATGAATGTTGCTTCAGAACCTTTGGCAGAAGCAATTGATCGTATCGCCTACCTTTATGAAAAACCAATAGGTGTTCGGCGGCCTTAGTAACCTGCTTTACGGTTAACCAGATATTGCAAAGCTTCGCCACTTTCATAGCGTTTAATTTGCTGATCAACATGCCGACCCAGGGCAACAACGTCTGAATTAGATGCCACATGTGGCGTAATAATAGCATTATCAAATCCCCATAAAGGACTGTCACTTGCAAGCGGTTCGCTTTCAAAAACATCAAGTGAAACACCGCCGAGAGTTCCGTCTTCTAGGCAATTGATAATATCATCTTCAACTTGGCTTTTACCGCGCCCACCATTGATAAAAATAGGTGAGGGTAAAACAGAATGCTTCGCCATTTTCTCGAATATAGATCGCTTGAAAAACCCACGCGTATCATCTGTCAGTGGCAGCAGTCCGATTACGTAATGGATGCTAGAAAGAAACTGGTCCGTCTCGCTTGAATCATAGCATGTTATACCGTCAATTTCTTTTTTGCTTCTACTCCAGCCCGAAACTTGGAAGCCTAATGTCTTAAGTTTCTGTGCTGAATCTTGTCCTAAAACGCCCAAACCCATAATACCGACATGAATGTCACTTGCCTGTGGCTGCGGCATGTCATGCCAAACATGTTTACGTTGAAGCGCATCATATTGGCGCTGTTGGCGTAAATGCATTAGAGCCTGTAAACAAACCCATTCACCCATTCTCGTGGTGAGGGTCTCATCCACAAATCGAACAATAGGAATACCATCAGGAAGCGCAGGATTTGAGAGTACTTTATCAACGCCTGCGCCTGCACAAAATATCACTTCAAGGTCTGGCATACGGGTGAAAAGATCATCATCAAATTCCCAAACAAGGGCGTATTTAACACCATTCAAACTGTCTGGGCGCTCGCCTTTGCTCCAATCAATGACAGGCCTGCCCTCAAGGCCATCGCGTATATTACCAAGTTTTTCAGCTGCCGTGAAATCAACAGAAAGCAAGAGAGAAGATTTTGTCATGCAACTTTCCCAATTGCTTTCATATCAAAGGCTGCTGCCATGAGTGCCTTTGTATAATCTGTTTGTGGGTTTTCAAAAATCTGTTTAGATGACCCTTGCTCAACCACTTTGCCAAGTCGCATGACGATCACTTCATTTGCAAGAGCCTTCACCACTTTCAGATCATGGCTGATAAACATATAGGCTAAGTTTTTGCGCTTCTGCAGATCACGCAAAAGGTCGACAACTTGTGCCTGAACACTCATATCAAGCGCGGATGTAGGTTCGTCCAACAATATAAATTCAGGTTCTAGAATAATAGCGCGGGCAATCGCAATGCGCTGTCTTTGGCCGCCGGAAAATTCATGCGGATAGCGATGGCGCGTCTCTGCATCAAG
>CAZXZQ010000213.1:0-4973 GCA_964645215.1 uncultured Rhizobiaceae bacterium
TATATTAATTCGATTGAAGTGTATATAAAATTTGGCTATGTCTGGTACATAATATTCAGAAGGCCAGAATCATGACATTAGACGAATACTATCTGGGATTGGCAAAGGAACTTGCGCCTAAGTTTGCAGAGCGTGCAAAGCATTGGGATCAAACCCGAGAATATTGCTGGGAAAATGTTAAAGAGCTAACCGATGCCGGGATTATGGGCATGACCATCCCGAAAGCATATGGTGGTGCAGGTGCTTCCTATCATAATGCTGTTGTGGTGATTGAAGAAATTGCAAAGGCTTGCACATTAACCGCCCGCATCGTTGTTGAGGCTAACATGGGTGGCATTAGTGCCATTATGGCATATGGCACGGAAGAGCAAAAATACTACTGTGCGCCATATGTGCTGAATGGTGATAAACCTGCAATTTGTATCACTGAGCCTGAAGCGGGCAGTGCCGCGAGTGAAATGACAACCACTGCCAGACGCGATGGTAATAATTACATTATTAACGGCACAAAGCACTGGATTACTGGCGGCGGGATTTCAAAACTGCATTTAGTTTTTGCGCGTGTTCTTGATGAAAATGGCAATGAGCTTGGCATAGGTGGTTTCATCGTCACATGTGATCCTTCAAAAGATGAATTTCCTGAAGGGTTCGAAGTTGTTGGCCGTGAACATACAATGGGCCTATGCGGCATGCCAGAAGCGGAACTGCGATTCACTAATCTTACGGTCAGCGACAAATTTGCGCTGATACCGCCTTCGGGCTTCAAACGTGGATTTGCTGACCTCATGAATGCCTATAATAGCCAGCGCGTTGGTGCAGGCACGATTGCGATGGGCGTTGCAGCAGGCGCACTTGAACATGCAAAACGTTATTTGAAAGAACGACATCAATTTGGCAGACCAATTGCCGAGTTTCAGGGACTACAATGGATGCTTGCTGATATGGATGCTGGCGTACATGCCTCACGTCTTATGCTGCGCGAAGCAGCGCATTCACGTGGTCCAAACGGAAGTCAGTTTCCAGATATCATGATGGCAGCACGAGCAAAGATGTTTGCTTCCGAAATGGCCATTAAAGCGGTTGATGCTTCATTGCAAATGTTTGGAGCGCGAGGCTATGGCGATAAGGAGCCGCTCGAAAGAATGTATCGCGATGTACGAATGTTCACGATAGGTGGCGGTACAGCGCAAATTCTTAAGACACAAGTTGCCGGCAAACTATTGGATATCAAGACACCGCAAACGCGGATGACGAAAACAGCCGAAAACATAAGTATGGATGCTAAGTAGACGGTTCAAAGTTCGGTTTAAAATCAAGCAACCAGTAATGATTCAGCACGCGCTGTTGCGCGATCCGCTTTTGATTTGTCACCAAGCCCTTTAAATGCACGCGCCACCATTCGCCAGTTCTGAGCAGATGTTGACTTTAATGCTGTTCGTTCATTTGCAAGCCCTAAAGCAAGGTCATACCGCTTTGCTCTTAAAGATGCTTCCAACAATGTCCATCCGATAATGTCACGCTGAGCGAAACTTCCTCCAAGTCGGTGGGTCTTGTAACGAACTGGCAGTAACCGATCAACACAGTCGCCATAGGCTTCATTTTGAAAATCTTGAATTGCCATGCAAAACGGTAATCCAATTTCGCGGCTCATTGCTGCATTGGCATCCGAAGCACTTTCAATATACCGCTCATTTGCGCTTAAAAGTACTTTCTGTGCATCTTTGCGGTCAGCCGATACATAGGCCATCATGGCGTGAACATCATTAAAAGCATAAAGCGTATCTTCAGCAGACGGTTCCCACTTATCTGCAAGGTGTTCCCAACTAGATTTCACATCTTGCCCGACAAGCTTCATACGCCATAAGAGTGCAACAGCATCCAATTCCTCATACTTATCGCCCGTTTTGCCTTCAGAGCTTAGATGGCTATCAAAGATTTTAATAACGCCGGATGTATCTTCAATGTCTAAGTGGAAAAGCGCTGTATGCCACCACAGGTGATTGGCGAAATTGGAAGTGCCCCAGCGATCTACATTGTCATTCATAAATCGAATGCCACCTTTTTGTCGTCCGCGCATTTCCATCACATGGCTAACGGCATGAACCGCATATGGATTATCGGGCCGGATTGAAAGTGCTTTGCGTCCCATCTCTTCAGCAAGTCCAAAGTCACGATTTTCCTCAAGGCCAAAAGAATAAAACCCCAAAACAAATTCGTAGCCGACATCCCCTTCATCCCACAAATTGAAAACACGAGCTACTGCATCGCGTTGACCGACGACATCGCCCAACAGGACATCGGTATAATGGATGAGTGTTAGCGCTAAAAGGTCTTTTGGGTATTGAATGAGAACGGCTTCCCATGCCTGAACCGCTCCAAAAAAATCACCATGGACCCACGCTTTTACTGCAGCATAATGTCCTTTTTCCCGGTCATTTACGTTTTTCATATGCTTGCCAGCATTGTCGAAAGCATCCACCATCATTTTATAGATACGCGTTTCCATGGCCTGCGTGAGCCAAGCTGCTTTGAAGAGCCACCCCATCATAAAATCTGGATGTTCTTCTAAAACCGTATCAATCTCAGCAATTGCATCACCACGAAAAGCAAGCGCCATTTCTATAGCTCTATCTAGGCCTTCAATCGCTGACTGACTGGCATTTGAAACCGGAATGCCCCTGATGTCGTGACCTCTATGTGTGGTGAGTGTTTCAGCAGATTCCATTTTGTCAGCTTTCTTAATTAAAGTGTCATGTGATGCGATGATATTTATACTTAGAAATAATGTACTATTTCAACTAGCAATTTCCTGTTAAAAACACTATCATTTAGAGTAAAAATAGAGGTTTTTTCTATTGTTAGATCAAAATGATCAAAAAATACTCGCTTTGCTGGTTCAAGATGGCAAGGCAAGTGTTGAAACAGTTGCTGACCATGTTGGTTTGTCACCAACGCCGACGCGTCGACGTATTCAGAAACTGGAAAAAGCTGGAATAATTGCAGGATATCAAGCGAAGCTTGATATGGAAAAACTCGGACTTCAATTAACAGCACATGTTTTCATTAAACTACAAAGCAGAGATAAGAAGGCTATAGCTGATTTTGAGGCTCGTATCCTGCATCATCCAGAGATATCTCGTTGTGAACTTATCACCGGGCCTTATGATTATATTTTGACGGTGCACCTGCCTTCCATGTCACAGTATGACCAGTTCTTGCGCGATACGTTGGCTGAACTGCCTGGTATTTTTGGATTGGAAACCAGTATCGTCATTAGCAAAGTTAAAGATACTGCAATCAGTATTATCTAGGCTATATATTCATAAATCAGCTATCAACAGATGCCTGAATGATAATAAACTTATCATTAGTGTTTTACACTGCTTGAAAGAATAGATTTAAGATACTAGGACTGCATACGCATTAATTTTGGAGGCGTATATGCCAGGCCCACTTGAAGGTATTAAAGTTCTTGATCTCAGTCGTATTCTGGCTGGCCCAACTTGTACGCAGCTGTTGGGTGATCTTGGTGCAGAAGTCATCAAGATTGAAAACCCCGGTACGGGTGGAGATGATACGCGCATTTGGGGACCGCCCTATGCCAAAGGCCCGGATGGTGAAGATACGGATCTAAGTGCCTATTTCATGTCTGCCAATCGTAATAAGAAATCCGTGGCAATTGATTTGGCCGATAAAGAAGGGCAACGGCAAATTAAGTTGCTTGCAGCGGGCGCAGATATTGTGATTGAGAATTTCAAGCCGGGCTCGCTCAAACGTTTTGGTCTTGATCATGACAGCATGCTAGAGCTTTACCCGCATCTGGTTTATTGCTCAATTTCTGGCTTTGGACAGACGGGGCCAAACTCACACAAGCCCGGCTATGATTTGATGGCGCAGGGCTATGGTGGGATCATGAGCCTTACTGGCGAACCAGAAGGTGAGCCAATGAAAGTAGGCGTTGGCATCGCGGATGTGATGTGTGGCATGTATGCCTGTGTTGGCATTTTGTCGGCACTTCGCCATCGCGATAAAACCGGCGAAGGCCAGCATGTTGAATTGGCACTTGTTGATGCGCAAATTTCTTGGCTCATCAATGAAGGCTTGAATTATTTGACATCCGGCAACGTGCCGGAGCGTCGTGGTAATGGTCACCCGAATATTGCGCCGTATCAGGTATATACGGTTGCCGATGGAGCGGTGATTGTAGCCGTTGGTAATGACAGTCAGTTTGAGCGCTTTGTGGATTTGCTTGGCGTTCCGGAAATGTCGTCAGATGAGCGGTTCAAAACCAATCCTTCCCGCCTTGCCAATCGTGAGGCGATGAATGATATTCTCGTGCCTTTGCTTGCAAAATTGCCCATGGAAGAAGTTGTTGCCGAAATGGAAGCGCGGAAAATTCCTGTTGGCCCAGTGAACGCAATTGATCAGGTTTTCGCATCAGACCAAGTGGCTGCACGTGACATGAAAATCTCCGTGCCAAATGAAAATGTTAAAGGTGGCGCGGTGGAGCTCATTGGAAATCCCTTGAAGTTTTCGAAAACTGGTGTTTCATATCGACATGCACCGCCGGTTTTTGGTGAACATACGGAGGAAGTTTTAGGTAATTTACCTAAACATACTGAAAAATAGCTGAGGAGGATCATCATGAACACGTTTCTCAACCCGGAAGAATTCAAACGACTTTCGGTTGGCTATGATGATGATCCGCGAAAGTCCCATTCCCTAAATGCAGAAACCTATGTGGATCCGCGCTGGTTTAATCTTGATCAAAACGCGGTGATTGCCCGAAGCTGGCAATGGGTTTGCCATGTGGAGAAAGTGCGCGAACCGGGTTCTTATACCACTGTGCAAATCGCCGGGCAACCTATCGCGATTGTGCGTGATAAAGAGGGCCAGTTGCGCGCCTTTTATAATGTCTGCAAACATCGTGCGCACGAGCTCTTATCAGGTGATGGTAATACAACTCGCATAAT
>CAZXZQ010000214.1:0-4934 GCA_964645215.1 uncultured Rhizobiaceae bacterium
CTTTTTGTTAACTATTATTTTTAAGTGGGAATAAACGCCCCTCATATAATTTGGCAGATGGGACGCTAATTCCGGGGCACAAAAAATAGCACTCGTTATTAGTCATGCAATAATAAAAGAGAAAAAAGCATGATTGGTTTGGCAATGATTGAATGGCTCTTCGCCATTCTTGTACTGATAATCTTCACGAACAGGTATCTGTTCGGGACGTTGGCTCGTTCGCTCGACAAGCGCACAAAGCCGGGTTACGCAAAAGACCCGGACGTGTGGCCGTCGGTTACGATTGTAACGCCAGTATATAATGAAGGCCCTACGGTCATTCAAACGGCGGATAGCTTTGCCAAATTGGATTATCCAGGCGAGCTTAAAGTTATATTCGTTGATGATGTTTCAACTGACGGCACATATGATCATCTTTTAACTGCCCAAAAGAACCATCCTTGGATGCGCGTTGATCGCAATCCTCATAATATGGGCAAACGCCTTGGCATTAAACGTGCGGTACTTACTGTTAATACAGATTTGATTATGTCGGTGGATTCTGACGTGATTGTAGAACGTGACGCACTTCGTAAAATGGTTGCACACTTAGTAGCAACAGACGTGGATGCTGTTGGCGGTTGTGTATACGTATCTAATGCAGACGAAACTTGGTTGACCCGCATGCAAGCGGTTAAATACTGGGTTGGCTATATGTTCCTTAAAAATGTTGAGAACACGTTCAACCACGTGATGTGTTTGTCTGGTTGTCTAACTGTATATAAACGTGAAGCATTAATCGCAGTTGATGAAGATGTTGCTGATCGCCGTTTCCTTGGTGACGAAGTTAAATACGGTGAAGACCGTTATCTAACGCGCAAGCTTGTTGAGCGCGGTTTTAAGACACGTCTAACATTTGATGCGCAGTGCTATACAAAAGCACCAGCAAACATGTCAGCTTATATTTCGCAGCAATTGCGCTGGCGCCGTTCGAACATGGTTGACCTGATCACGGCAATTCCAAACATACATAAATTCAATCTTTATGTTGCGATACATTACGTATCCATGGGCATGCTGTTGTTATTTTACCCAATGGTATTGTTTGTGGAGTTCATGCGCCTAGGTTTCATGATCCCGTTTATGTTGCATGCATTATTGGCAGCTACATTCGCGGTTGCTTATGAAACGCAAAAACACAAAGTGCCAGAAATGGCGCGTACAGACGGTATTTGGTTCATGGCAATGGCACTGATTTTCCCAGTAGTCTACCTGACATTGAACCCATTAGCACTTGCAACACTTGGCACAACATCTTGGGAAACCAGGGGTGCAAAGAAGAAAAAGGCTAAGGCGGCATAATGACACTTTCTATGCCGCATATGGGGAATGGCCCGGCATTGGAAATCAAGCCTACACCAATTCTAGTGATTGGTCCGGCTGCTAACGCGCTTGCAAACGCTTTAGTGCGCATGAAAAGTAACACTGAAATTCATTCAGCTGATACTGCAAAAGAAGCGCTTGATCTATTAAAGACCAAAGAATTTGATCATGTTTTGATTGATAACCGCAACGACGGCACGCTAAGCCTAACCATCCCTGCCCTTTCTCGGGTCGAGACAATCGGCAAGCTAACCGTTCTTGCAGGTCCGCAATCTTATGATGCTATTTCAGCAATTCCTGGTGTTGGCTCTGTAATTAAAGAACCTTACAACCCAGTTGAGATTGCAAGCTCTCTTAATATTGAAATTATTGATAGTAGAAAAACATCAGATACTGAAAACAACCAAGGTCGCCGTAAAAACGATCTAGATGTCGTGACTCAAGACAATGAGCGCGCACCGGTTCAAGAAAACCACGGGGAGGTGGTAGAAGACGCCAGTGCAGAACAGGAAATCGAAGAAAAGCGTCCCCATGCAATTCGATTCTTGTCTGCACTGGTGAACTTCATCCCAAGTTTAACGCCAATTATTTCAATGCTTTATAAGAATACTGCATTAACAATCTTGGCAGCTTTATTTGTAGCCTTCGTCAGCTATGGCGTGATGATTGCTTACTTCCTTTCATCGGACGGGTGGTCAACACCACTACAATTACAACGTGGTCACGAACTTGTCTTGAAAGCTGAACGTCAGCGCGGTGAACTAAGCGTGAAACGTAATTTGGTTACGCGTCAGATTCTCGATGCCGACAGTAAAGTCGAAAGAGGACAGACAAATATTCAACGCGCTGAGGTTCTTGCACAAATTACCAAAGGCACAATTGAACAAGAAGCAACAAACCTTAAAGATCGTTTGCCTCTGCTTTCAAATGAAATCAGCCTTCTGAAGAATATTTTGAACTCCTATGGTTCTGCAAACGACAGACGTAAACAAGTTACCAAACTTAAACGCGACTATAATAACCGCGTTATTACAAGAACGCTTTATCAAGACAGCTTGCTTGCCTCGTCTAAAATTGAAGAGAATATCATCAACATTAAAGAAAAAATTTCTGCAAAGAAAACAGATCTGAAACTTGGTGATCAATCGCTGAATTACCTAAATAAATTGAAAGAACATTTGTCTGGCGACAGTTCAGATCCTTCACAATTGTTAGGTGGTAACGCTGTTTATGTGCCGATCGCAAACCAGGTAATCAAAGTAAAGCAAATCCGTGCAAACGGTAAAGCGGATATCCAAGAATTTGAAAGCACAAGAGCAACACTTGAGAACAGTTTAGAGGTTCTTACAAACTCAATTAACGAACTAGAAAAGACACCGATGATCCGTGCATTAGACGCGCCGATTAACGTGCTTTTCGTTCCGTACGATAATCTAGATGCTTATGTACAGGGTGAGCATCTTTATACCTGCACAATCGCCATTATCTGGTGCAGCAATGTGGGCACAGTAGGTGCTCCCATTGGTGGCGAAATCACAACTACACATCCGTTCTTCGGTAAACCAATCAGAGGACTGTTTGTAGAAGCCCAACTGACGGAGAAATCCGCAGCAAAGAAAGAAATAATTCATGTTGGTCGCCCTCCCTTGCTTTTCTAGATTTAGTGCTAGAAAAGCTGCCCTAATCGTTAGTGTATTAGGTGCTACATTGTTAACTGGTTGCTCTGCAACAACGCTTGAAACTAAATCTTTGGTTGCAAGCGAAGAACGAAATCTGTCTGAAAGCATAACTAAGCTGACGGAAAAATTGCAAACTGCTAAACCTAAAAAAAGCAGTGCGATTAAAATACGTTCTGCACATGCAAAGAAAACAAAAGACAAAATCGACTATGCGACAACCGCATCAACGGCAAAGTCTGTTGAGAGTTTTGGTACCCTTCCCGGTACAAACTCAAGCAATCTATTTGTCGGAGAGTCAGCGGCATGTCGCTACTTGCGCAAATCATCAGATGTAGAAGCGACCATTATTGGCTCGCCAACAGTAAGTGCTTCAAGCGATGAAGACGGTTCGGGCTCCGTTTCCATTGGCATGAACATTCTTGATCTACGTAAAGCAAATCTTGTTCGCGCAACAGGTGACGCACGCTGTAGAATACAAACAGCTTCCAAGGAAATTGAGGCGACATTGGGCGTTGGATCAGAAGCTACAAAATTTGCAGCAGCACACGCAAAACAGGCTTATATCCGCAATAACCTTAGAGAATTAAGTGCGATTAAATCACGCTCTAACCAACTCGTATCAAGCGGTATAATTACGAAACAAGATGCAAATCTAGTTGGCTTGAAAATTAATGAGCTTAAAGCAGAAATGGAAATCGCAAAGTCAGAAGCTGACAAACGCCGTGACCTACCTGCACTTGATATTAATCGTTTGAGAAATCGCCATAGCGTATTGGTTGAAGCAACTCAGGAACTTCAAACCATCGAACGTGATATCCGCACAAACGATGCTTTAGAGCTAAGCGTTAGCACCGGCTATCGTTATAATGATGAGTTTAATAGTGACTTACAAGTAAACGACAATGACGGCGCATTCGCACGTGTTAATCTTGGCGTTCGTCTAGGTGCACTTTCATCTAAACGTCAACGACTTGAAGATGAAGCTGCAACCGCACGCCATGATGCATTGTTTGAAGAAAACACAGGCACAATATGGAAAAGTGGTTTTGCTGAACGCGCTATTGGCAGAGTGGTTGCTGATCTTCGTAAATCAGAGAAAGAGTTTGCATCAGCACTTCATAAGGCAAATGACACGATCAAACGCCTTGAAGCTTCTGATCGCGCTGAAGTGGTTCGTGCAAGATTGCAATCTAAAATTGAGAAAGTAGCAATCGGCAGTGAACTTGCTGCAGTTCGCGCAACGATCAAACAGTTGGAAGACAACCGCGCAAAAATTCGCAGTCTTTAAGAAACTCTACTGAATTAAGTTTCCTGGGAGGGAGAGTACACCAGCTGGATTGCTAATATGCCAAACCAGCAATCCAGCCGGTGTATCTTTTACTGCGTGTAAAGCTCACTCTTCACACCTAAATAATTATCCCATGCGAACCAATATGAAACGTGCCCTGGAATTCTTGCACGCTTCTTTGAATTATCAGACGAGATCAAAAAATCTTCCGTAACACGCCACTGCTCATCTGCACTTGAAATAAATCCGCGTGTTGCACCGCTAAACGTTTCATCAGCTTCCCTTGTATAAGCTCGCACAGTGCGTGTACTCGCATCGCCAATTAGAACAATATTCGTTTGCCCTACTTTGTCATTAATAACACGGGCATTTCTAAACACCTCCACAGGCCAAGCTTTGGCTGAACCGGTTTGTCGAATGCCGAAAACATAGTCCTTACGCTTTAAGACACTCTCATCACTCACAAGCGCTGGGAACATTAAATCCGGGCTTGCAAAATACTCACGATAAATAAAGCCAGACGCATAATTACGGACATATCCTGTGTCCAACGAAAGCACTTTGCTTGTTGGATGCGTTGCTTTCCAATCTGCCCAAGTGGTAAT
>CAZXZQ010000215.1:0-4925 GCA_964645215.1 uncultured Rhizobiaceae bacterium
ACGCACGAACGCAATATGAATCTATCTTTAATCGCTTAATGAAACTGCCAGACGATACTTTCGTCTTCCCCGCGCATGACTATAAGGGTGATACGGTCAGCACAATTGGTGAAGAGCGGGCATTTAATCCACGTCTTCAAGTTGAAAATGTTGATCAATATATTGAACTGATGAACGGCCTTAACTTGCCCAATCCTAAAATGATGGATGTTGCAGTTCCAGCTAATTTGAAACTTGGGCGTGCATGAACCTATTTTGCAAGTTTCAACAGCGCTGCACCAAAGAGCGTCACAAAAGTAGACGCTATTTTTTGCAGGCTGAGCTTTTCTTTTAAAACGAATACGCCAATTAGAAGTGCAAAGATAATGCTTACTTCCCGCAGTGCCGTGACAAGTGCGATTGGTGCCTGCGTAAAACCCCACATTACCAAAGCATAGGCTAGGAATGATGCGCCGCCGCCAATAAAAACCATCTTCTTATATTCATAAGGCACCTTCTTCGCTGATGCTGGATTGATGACATACATGAGCGGCAAAAATATCAATGCATTACCGATGCAGGACCAGCTAAAGAATGCGAGTGCAGAACCAAGCGTACGTGAGCCATACCCATCGACCAGTGAGTAGCTGGCTATAAACACGCCTGTCATAATGGCAAATTGTGTGGCGCGTAAATTTCCAGATTCACTTCCCTTCCTAACCAAACTCATGCTGATGAGACCCGCTCCAATTAATGCAACGGCTATTAATTGCATGGATGAAAGATGCACGCCTAAAACAAGAACCGAAAAGGCCGTTACGAACAAAGGGCCTACGCCACGTGCAATCGGATAAACGTGAGTGAGATTTCCTATTCTGTAGGAAAACAGAAGAAAAAATTGATAGCCAATATGACACGCTACACTGCCTGCTAGGTAAGGCAGGCTTTCAATGGTCGGCACTTTTACAAATGGTAAAAATGCACCACCAAAGACCAACTGGCCGACAACTAGCGCTGTCATGTTTGAATATTTATCAACGCCACTCTTTACCATCGCATTCCATATTGCATGCAACATGGCAGCAAAAATTACGGTAAAGAAAACAAGCGTGGTCAATGAAATTCCAAATGGATATTGTCAAACCAGCAACGAGTATCACAAAACACAACTACGAGCTATAGTTTAGGCAACATCCTTCAATCCACGCCCTTCAAGCAGCGCATCAATTTCCGGCATCTTCCCCCGAAACTCTACATAAAGCTCTGCAGGGTCACGACTGCCACCGGTTGAATAGATGAAGTCTTTTAGGCGTTGAGCGGTTTCTGCATCAAAGGCGTTACCTTCTTCCTTGAAAGCCTGGAATGCATCTGCATCCATCACCTCAGACCACATGTAGGAATAGTAACCGGCAGAATATCCATCGCCTGAAAAGACATGTGCAAAATGAGGCGTACGGTGGCGCATGGTAATTTCATCCGGCATATCAATTTTACCAAGAATGGTTTTTTCTATTTCGCCAATGTCCTGGGCGTCTTTTGCAGGCATGGTGTGAAGCTCCAGATCAACCAAAGCAGAGGATGTATATTCAACCGTTGCAAAACCCTGATTAAATGTCTCAGCAGCTTTCAATTTTTCCATAAGTTCAGCAGGCATCGGCTCACCTGTTTTATAATGCACTGCGAATTTTGAAAGGATTTCATCCTCTCCCAACCAATGCTCAAAGAGTTGGCTTGGTAATTCTACAAAATCACGTGCAACGCTGGTGCCTGAAATGCGCGGATAGGTGACATTCGACAAGATACCATGGAGTGCATGACCAAACTCGTGGAACAGTGTTCGAGCATCATCAAACGTCAGCAGTGCTGCTTCACCTTCCGGTGCTTTCGCAAAATTCATTACGTTGACGATGATCGGGCGGATATCATCCTTTACTTTTTCCTGAGAACGAAAAGCGCTCATCCATGCGCCGGAGCGTTTTGAACTCCGGGCAAAATAGTCACCAAGGAATAATGCTACGTGATTGCCATCCGCATCCATCACTTCAAAAACGCGCACATCCGGGTGATAGATGGGTATATCTGATAGCTCCTTAAACGTGAGGCCAAAGAGACGGTTTGCGGTTTCAAAAGCTGCATCAATCATTTTATCAAGTTGGAAGTATGGCTTAATCTGCGCTTCATCCAAATCGTGTTCAACCTTGCGAACCTTCTCTGAATAGTAGCGCCAGTCCCAAGGCGCTATTTTGAAATTAGCACCTTCATTGTTTGCAAGTGTTTGAAGCTTCTCGGCCTCTTGCGCAGCGCGAGCTTTTGCCGGTTCCCAAACTTTGACAAGTAGATCGCGAACCGCGTCGGGTGTCTTTGCCATCTGATCATCAAGCTTGAAGTCTGCAAACGTATCGAAGCCTAGGAGATTTGCACGCTCTTCGCGCAAGGTGAGTGTTTCTGCAATAATCTCTCGATTATCCGTTTCGCCATCATTTTCACCACGTGCAATCCAGGCTTTGAAAGCCTGTTCTCGTAAATCGCGACGCGATGAAAATTGTAGGAAGGGCTCAATCAGAGAGCGTGAAAGCGTAATTACATGCTTTCCATCATGGCCACGTTCTTTTGCGGCAGATGCAGCTGCTGCAACTAGAAAGTCTGGCAAACCTTCAAGATCCGCTTCACTTTCAAGCACCAATTCATAAACGCTTTCATCCGCCAGAATGTTTTGTGAGAAAGACGTACCAAGTGTTGCTAGACGTTGAGAAACCTCTCCCATACGGTCTCGCTCGTCGCCGGTAAGCTTAGCACCAGAACGCACAAAATCTGAGTGGTAACGTTCAAGCACGCGCTTTGCTTCATCGTTTAAATCCAGTTCTTCACGCCCCAAATATAAAACATCAATGCGAGCAAAGAGCTTTGCATTCATCATTATTTTCGAACGGTGCTGCGCAAGCTTCGGCGCCATATCGCGCTCAATTTCCTGAAAGTCGGGGTTCGTATGCGATCCGGATAAGTTATAAAAGGTGGCAGAAACTTTGCCTAAGGTCTCACCCGCCACTTCCATTGCACCAATTGTATTTGCGAATGTTGGCTCTGCATCATTTTCAGCTATGCGTACCACTTCGTCTAGATGTTCTTCTAGAGCTACCGGAAATGCATCTTTATAATGTTCAGGCTCAATCTCACCAAATGGCGGTAGCTCAAACGGTGTATTCCATTTAGAAAGAAGTGGATTATGGTCTGTCATGTTCTAATCTCTCGGCTAAAAATATTTACGTTTTATATGGGTGATCACGTGGCCTTAATCAAAGCAATAACAGATAACAGTTTCGCTATTACTTTCTAAGTGCAGGAAGCCCAACGCCTACCGCTTCGAAGCCTCCATCCACGGCAAGTGTCTGCCCTGTAATGTAGCTTGCTTGGTCAGAAGACAGGAAAAAGATTGCATTGGCAATTTCCTCCTCGCGACCATAGCGATTAAGCGGAATAGCATCATGGTAAGCATCTATGATGTCTTGCGTATGTACAGCCATAGCAAGTTTGGTTCTCACTGGCCCCGGACAAATCGTATTCGCGCGAATGCCAAATTCACCGAGCTCTGCTGCCTGTTGAAGCGTCAATTGAATAACTGCGGCCTTCGAAGTGCCATAAGCTGTACGCAGCGTGGAAGCACGTAACCCTGAAATAGAAGCTATATTGACGATGGAACCGGCTGACATTTTCAATAGTTTTATTGCCGCCTGACTGACAAGAAATACACCGTCAAGATTGGTCTCCATGACCGTACGCCAGCGCTCAAATGAGGTGTCCTCAGCCGGGCCAAAATCTGCAACACCCGCATTGTTTATCAGCGCATCAATTTGGCCAAAATCTTGATCCACAACATTGATAAAAGCTTCTACATCTTCTGGTTTTGAAACGTCCGCAGTGATCGCAATTGCATTGGGCAATGATTTGCTGACCATACGCAATTCATCGCCATCACGGTCGATCATGACGACCTTCCAGCCTTCTTCTAAAAACCGGTTGGTTGTCGCTAAACCAATACCGCGAGCGGCCCCTGTAATAACAGCAAGTTTCATCGTGTTTCCCCTATCTTCTGCCAAACCATATAAATGCCGTTTGGCGTTTCGCTTGTGTCAAAATATATACCCTGCTCCCAGTGCAAAATCTCAATAATATTTTCCTGTTTGAATTGAGCCAATTTATCATCAAAACCATTCTCGACCATAATGTCATTATGGACGGTGCAGGCAAACAGGCCGCCAGACTTTAAAATACGCCATAGTTCATCGAGACAATCAGCGCCGACATGCGCATGGGTGAAAGTGCCAGTACAAATCATCCCATCATAAGAAGAGCTAGCAAGCTTTAATTCCGAATTCAAATCTGCTTCTATGAGACCCTTATATATGTCGCGTTCACCAGCAACACGCAACATTTCTGCGGAATAATCAAGGGCAGAGAGATTTCGAAATCCATGCTTAAAAAGCTCCTGCCCGGCAAGACCTGTCCCTGCCCCTATATCCAAAATTGAGGCGTCTTTGTTTGATAAATGCGTTGCTAAGAGGCTTGCCGTTTTGCTGGGCGTTAGATACCCAAGCCCGTCCACCATGGTTTTGTCATAGGTTTGCGCCCAATCTTGATAAAGCGCTTTAGTGTCTTCATCGTTTTCGAGTTCATAAGCGCGTGATAGAAGCGCATCTGGGTTTAATTGTTCTTTTTGCTCATCACTCATTATGCTATCAGATAACAAAATTGTACTTTCTGCAACCTAAGGATTTTCTTATGAGCAATACTATCGACTATTATTTTACCGCCCCTTCCCCGTTTACCTATCTGGGTCATAAAACGCTGATGGGCATTGCTGAAAAACATGGTAAGGCAGTCAATTTTAAACCTTTCGATATAATGGGTGTTTGGGAAAATTCTGGTGCTGAACCGCCTATGAAGCGCCC
>CAZXZQ010000216.1:0-4923 GCA_964645215.1 uncultured Rhizobiaceae bacterium
AATTTGTAGTTCCTGGCCCATCAGGTGCGCCAACCCGCGGGCGCTTAGATGTTTTGCCAACAGGCCGTAATTTCTTTTCTGTTGATAGCCGTTCTGTGCCAACACCTGCGGCTTGGGCCTTGGGTCAAAAATCTGCTGAACTTCTCATTACGCGCTACCGGCAAGACGAAGGCGAATGGCCAACGTCATTCGGTTTATCTGCATGGGGAACATCCAACATGCGCACAGGTGGGGATGATATTGCACAAGCGATGGCACTCATCGGAGCGAAGCCAAAATGGGATAACGCCTCAAGGCGCGTAACAGGCTATGAAATTATTACGCTGGCTGAACTTGGCCGTCCACGCGTGGATGTCACTTTGCGGATATCCGGTTTTTTCCGCGATGCGTTTCCTGCCCAAATTGAGCTTTTTGATAAAGCAATTCGCGCAATTGGTGCCCTCGAAGAAGAGCCGCGTGATAACCCTATTGCCAAACGTATGGGAGATGCTCAACAAAAGCATTTGGATGAAGGTTTGGATTTTGATGATGCGACGCGGCGCGCAGGTTTTCGTATTTTTGGGTCTAAGCCTGGTGCCTATGGGGCGGGCCTTCAAGCATTGATTGATGAACAAGGCTGGGACAGGCGCGATGATCTTGCAAATGCTTATCTTGCTTGGGGCTCCTATGCCTATGGGCAAAAGGAAGAGGGACAAGAGGACCGCGAAGGCTTTGTTGAACGCTTAAGCGGCGTTGAGGCAGTTATCCATAATCAAGACAACCGCGAGCATGATTTGCTCGATTCTGATGATTATTATCAATTTGAAGGCGGCATGACAGCTGCCGTAGAACAAGCTAAAGGCGAAAAGCCACGTATGTATCACAATGATCATTCACGGCCTGAAAAACCGGTTGTGAGAGCATTGGATGAAGAAATTGCGCGCGTTGTACGTGCACGCGCTGCAAACCCCAAATGGATTGAGGGTGTGATGCGGCACGGCTATAAGGGCGCTTTTGAAATGGCTGCCACGCTTGACTATATGTTTGCGTTTTCTGCAACGACAGGTGCGGTTCAAAACCACCATTTTGATCTACTCCACAATGCATATTTGGTTGATGAAGATGTCCTGGCGTTTCTTAAAGAAAAAAACCCTGAAGCATTACAAGAAATGGCTAAACGATTTGTTGAGGCTATTGAAAGAGAGTTATGGATCCCTAAATCAAATTCTGCGAGATTTACGCTAGAGAAATTAGCAGGAGAAGATTTGTGAAAGTAATTGCAGCAGACGGTGGATGTTTATGTGGGGCAGTGCGTTACTCTGTTAAAGGTAAGATTATTTGGGCGGGCAATTGCCATTGCGAATATTGTAGACGCCAATCATCAGCCCCTGTTGTTAGTTTTTTCTGTGTGCGTGAAAGCGAGCTAATGTTTAGCGGTGATAGTATGGCAGTATATGAGTCTTCCCCTGGCATTGAGCGTGGGTTTTGCAAGAAGTGCGGAAGCCCGATGTATTATACTTCCGTGGCTTGCAAAGGTGAGATCAATATCTTTGCTGCAACGCTTGATAACCCCGATTTGTTTGAGCCTCTTGCGCATTATAATTGGAATGACCGATTGCCATGGCTAACCTATCATGACAAACTTCCTAAAAATTCGAGAGATTCCTCGGAGTAAGCTCCGGCTATCGCAGTGAGAAAGAATAATCATGGCTGAAAAATCCGACCGTCTTAAAAATATGAGCGAGGAAGAACTCAACGCGCGCCATGCAGATAAAATGAAAAAGAAAAAAGCGGCGCGGGACAAGATCATTGCTACAAAGACGATCGAAAAAGGTCTCACCATGGTTCACACTGGCAAGGGCAAGGGAAAGTCTACCGCTGCATTCGGTATGGTTTTTCGCGCACTTGGTAATGATATGCGTGTTGGCGTTGTGCAATTTGTCAAAGGCAAATGGGGCACAGGCGAGCGTGTGATTTTAGAAAAGCTTGGCGATCAGGTTGAAATGGCAACCATGGGCGAAGGGTTTACGTGGGAAACACAGGACCGAGCCAGAGATATTGAAGCTGCTGGCCAGGCTTGGGAAAAGGCCAAAGCCATGATTATGGATGAAACGCTCGATATGGTTTTGTGTGATGAGCTCAACATTGTGCTGCGCTATGACTATCTTGATGTGAATGACATCATTGAAACGTTAAAAGCAAAACCCGAAATGAAGCATGTCATCATAACCGGACGAAATGCCAAAGATGAGCTGATAGAATTTGCTGATCTTGTAACGGAAATGGAAATGGTGAAGCACCCATTCCGTTCAGGCGTTAAAGCGCAGGTGGGTGTGGAGTTTTAAATTCATTTATGCGACTTTAGTCGTAGAATGCTGTGCAAAAGCACAGGTTTTGAGCGAAAATGACCTGTTTCGCCCACAAAATTAACCATTTGGTAATAATTTCGTTTGACCGGCGTCTTGTATTATGGCTATTTCAAGGCACATGCGGGGCAATATAGCATGTTTATACTTTAAATAAACAGGCAGGCTCCTATGAAAAAATTCAATTCAAAATATATTATGACTCCGCTTATGCTTGGAATGCTTACAGTTGCGGGTTGTACAAGTACGCCAGTAATTATTGATGGCGAAGTCGTTGAAGCCGCAGTTGCAGAATTTCCGGCACTTTTTTCAAGTGATGGTGGTGAAACGGTTACACGTGGACGAGAAAATGTAATTATTGCACCCATTTTGAACGAAGATGGAAATATTGAAGCGCTTCAACTCATTGTATTTGGTGAAACTGTTACGTTCTCCCGCGATGATATTTTAGACGATGACCGTATTACAGCCGTTTTTGAAAATGGCAGTACAATCGCAATTTCGGGTCCTTTTGGTAATGCGTTTACGATAGCTGAAGCTTTAAATGGTGAGCTTGATGATCTTGATAGACGCAGAGCGTTTGCTAGGGAGCATTTTTCAGGATTTATCGTGCGCATTGATGGCAATGCAATTCCTCCGCAGAATGTCGAGATGGGTGAGCCTCAACAAATGGCAGTTTTGCAAGGGGTTATTAACGTTCAGCAAAACCCATTTGAAGACATAACCGATGTTGTTGCTGTTACGGCTGGTAATGATACTGAAGTGGAAAATTTGGGTGCATTTGTAGAACCTTCGGAGGGTGGCGCACCGCTAACTGCAACCTACCGTGGCCCTGCAACGCTTGTAGATGCTGGAGAAGGTGTAATCAACGGTAATGCAAGAATAGACGTGGATTTCACCAACCAGAAAGCTGGAGGTTATATCAGCGATTTATTTAGAGGTGAAGACTCGCTCATAACTCTGGAAGGATCTCAACAATGTTGTTCTGTTGGTATAAGAGGATATTATAGCAAAGGCCCGACAGAGCAGATCCGCATCAATGAGACGGATATTGTTGATTCTGGTTTTGTGACAGACCTTGATTTGGTTCGAAGTGAAAATGGTCCTGCTCTTGGTAATGATAATGGCAATTTACTAGATGGTAATTTGCAAGATGCACCAGCAGTTGAAGGTTTCTTCTCAGACTCTCAAGTGAATGCAAGCTTCTTTGGTGATGAAGGGGAAGAGCTTGGCGGCACGATTGAGTATACGCGTACGCAAGACTTCCAGTCACTTGATGGAGGCCAAGGGCCTGAAGCTGCAACTGCGGAAGCGATTGAGCCTGTTGAAGGCATTGGTGTTTTCTCTACCAGATCAGAAGAGGCTTTTCAGAATGAGCAGGTAGGAACTCTTCAGGGGGAAATAGGTACTCTTCAGGCAGAATAATTATTTAAGTTGCATGAGTAGAGAAAGCTCGTGTTGCTTCATATGATTAAACTAATGGCCGCCGATCTTTTTATGATGGTGGCCATTAATGCACTTACTCCACTAAATGGCTGCAAACTTTGAAATACATGTTTCGATTAATACTTGGTTTGATGTTGATTTGCACAAGCATGCAAGTGTCAGCCTTTGCACAAGCGCAACCATCTGCATTTAAGCTGGTAAAGCTTGGCAGATATGATGAGGCACGCGCTAAACTTGCGGTCACGCCGCATAGAAAATATCACGAATTTTACTTGGAAGGTCTGATTGCAAAAAGAGAAGGCGATTTTGCACTTGCAGAAAAGAACTTTCGTGATGCTTTATCGGTTAATCCCAAATTTGCTTCAGCACGCAAACATCTAGCGCATACACTTTTTTTAGCTGAAAACTATGATGGTGCGAAACACCATTTCCAAGCTTTGGCAGATACAACTGATAATGAAATAGAGCGCCAAGGTTTTAATCAATTTTTGTCGGCAATTCGTGCAAAGCGTCCATATGGATTTAGCGGTTTCTTTGGATTTTTACCCTCGACCAACTTTAACAAAGGCAGTGACAATCCTGATACGGGTGTGTTGTTTACGAGCGGCGGGCAGCAGGTTGGTACACTCAACGAGGATTCTCAAAGTCAATCAGGCATCGGATTTACTGCCGGTTTATCGGGCTTTCTACGGCATGATTTGCCCGATAATAAGTTGCTTCTGTTTAGCGGTTCAATTGGTGCAAATCTTTATGAGCAAGATCAGTTTAACTCGGCTAATGGTGTGCTGACAGCTGAATTTGGTGCACGGCATGATTCGGGCAATATCTTTGTTGGCGCGACACTTCACTATTCAATTTCAGATTTTTCTACTGACGAAGATATTAGCGACTTTGAGCGTAGTACTACGCGTTATGGACCGAATGTAAGGGGAGTGCATACGGTTAACGAGAAGAACCTGATTTCGTATAACTTCTCTGCTCTAAGGCAAAGATTTAGCAGTTTTGAGGCGCGTAATGGGTATTTTTATTCAAGCTTTGTAAATTGGCGCCATGCATTTGACCGCTCGCAATCTTTGAACCTTGGGTTTGGTATTGCAGGGGAAGATACTGAACGTGATGATCAAACCTATAT
>CAZXZQ010000217.1:0-4898 GCA_964645215.1 uncultured Rhizobiaceae bacterium
ATTAGTGCATTTAGTAAACTGTCACCGTAATTTGGTCACCGTAATTTCTGAGCTTGTCGAAGGGCGTGGGTGGGCAATATCGTGGCCTCGTCCTTCGAGGTTCGTTTCACTCGCACCTCAGGATGAGGGAAAACCTTTTTACCCCCCACCCACTCTGCCCATGCTTTGCATGACCAATCGCGTGCCTCCCCTCCAAGGGGAGGCTATCTTTCTAAAAAATCTATCCCCGCCCAATAATCATCCGGCATTATTGCTACATCGTCCATTTAGCAAATACAGTTTGGCCACCGAAGTTAAGCGAGAATGGAGACAGCAGAGCGGTAAGGAATGGATGTCGGGTTCATTCCCTCCTTGAAGGCGACCTCCCGCGATTTATCCCGGGCAGGCGTACTAAAAATCTCTGCGTGGGCTGTTCGAAAGAACGTCTAAATTAGTAACTTGATTGGCGTTTCTTCGAACAGCCTGCAAGTTTGCTTTGTTCCTTTTCCGTAAGGCTATCAGCCTTACGTCCGTTCACGCACAGGCGCCTCAGCTAAACGCTTCGTCTGGTGCTGCCACGGAGGGATGAGCCCCCATTATGACACTGGCCGAAAGGCGCGAGTGAATGATGGCGCATACCCGCCTATTGCTTCGTCTCACCACCATCAATCGGTGCTGCGCCCATTTTCTTCAATGCTTCTGGATCAACAAGGCGCGAAATGAGCGGGTGCATGCGTATATCGCCCTCTTTGATTACCTGTTTGAAATTGGCAATTACGGATGTGGTGAGTTGCTGGTTTGGCGCGATAACATCGAGCAGCCAGTTGATGTCGCCCGAAACCCAGTCATCGGCCTTCAACTTGATGGGGAAAACGCCAGCTTTGATTTGGTCGCGAATTTTGGCGTCCACTTCTTCGGATACGCTGGCCCAAATGGCGATGCCGGAAAGATTGCCCTGCGGGTTCTTCTCGTCTGGCGCTGAGTTCGCAATCGCCACACGGTCTCGGATAAGCGGGTCGAGCAAGATGTGGCTCATATCAGCAATTGACTGGTGGCGATAACGCGGAATGGCCATCATTGCCATAGCCACTTGGCCAAAGGTTTCGTGCACTTTTGAGCGGATCTCTACGATTTTCTCAAGCATGGCCGGGTCAAGCTGTTGTGCTGCTTGCGCTGCGTCTGGCTTTGCGTCTGCTTTGTTCGTGCCGTTGGATTTGGGTGTTGTTTTCTTAGCCATGGTGTTCCCCTGTGCCCTGAGAAGAACTATACTTAGCTCTACTTCCCAATGCGCAAACATAATGAAGGAAAAGAAAAATGCAAGAGAGGAAGATTGTATTTTATTTACTTTTAATTTGTGTGATATCGCTGTTTTGTGTACTAAATTCCCTGATATTTCATCCAGGGAAATTGGTCGTAAGATATTGTGATTTAGATAAGAAATAGGGAGAAAATACGGAAGGTTGGGTATTTTTAAAAGATTTCCCTGTAAATTCCCGTTTAACAGGGAAACATTCATTAGAGACTGAGAGACTGGTTCGTATTGGACTGTTAGCTCCACCAGAGCTTTTTGCAGGGCAAAAAACGGAACTGAACACATTAAAGCGCCAGTCGTTAACAAAACAACCAGCGCTTTAGAATAGCCTAGATTAGTTTCTAGTTGCTGTTCAGCAAATCTAATGCCGTAGAGAACCCAGCAAGCGACAATTGAAGCTCAATTGGGCTTTGGCTCGAAGCCATCACGTTAAGCGACAAGATATTTCCGGTACGCATATGTTTTGACATTTGATCCGTCAGAACAATATGCGCATAGGCACCATTTACATCTGCTGTATGAATTGGATATTTAAGAACTTCACCAGAATCGATTGAAAGCTTTACGCCCTCCAGCAAGTTAAGACCGTGCGGCAAAGCAAGCATAAGCAAATTTCTCTCGCCAACTTCACCAATTGTCGCAGAAAAAATCCGCGTTTTGGATTGTCCTGCAAAAACCGTCTGCCGCATATTACATGTAAGCTTTTTAGGATTAACATGGTTATTGCAGTCAACAGACCAGACAGGTTTTTTAGCTCTTTCTCCATCAGAACTATTAGCCATAGCCTGTGTTGATAGATTAGATAATGCCAGCATTGCCGCCATTGAAAATATAGTCATTAATTTGATCATTTTGTTCCCCAACTTTATAATCATAAAAGATATTAGAATTTGAAATTGCCTTTGAGATAGCCCCCATGTTGGGTGATGTTACTGTTGTAACGCCCTTCATAACCTACCTGAACTGCAGTCTTGCCCACAGAAAATAGAGACACTCCGGCTTCAAATGTAGTAACGGCCGAATCTGTTTCAGTGATGATGTTGAAACCATCTGCTGCGGCTGCCGCGTTTGCGAACCTAGCAGATTTAACGTTTTCATCTGGAGTGCTAAGCTCTCTACCAACTTTCGCAAATGCTCTAACGTTCATTTCATTTTTCAATACAAAGTCCTTACCAACCTCAAGTGCTGGGGTAAGAACTGTTACTAAACTATCAGAACCTTGAACCGATAAGATGCTAGATGCTTCACCACTTTCAGTAAAACCATCACTATCAAGATATGTTGTTTCAAGTTCAACAGATGGCTTGAAATACAGATCGTTGTTTTGCTTTGCCATATATTCTGCACGCAATTGAGAACCCGCCCAAGTAATATCGTGCTCAGATGTATTGGTGGTAACCAGGCTACCTACAACAATATTTCTTTGCGTTTCAACTTGGGCAATACCGCCTGCAACAGCGGCTGAAAGATGCCACTTCCCACGCTGAGTTGCGATAGATGCACCAAGATTAAATTGGTCTGCTGTGCTTGTATGATTAACTTGATTTTCAAGTGTTCTGTTTTCATAAGCAACACCAAGTCCAACAACTAGATTATTACGAATTTCTTTCTCTAAGCCACCAGCGACACCTGCAAAGCTCGAAGTATAACCAACATTCTCAAAAGTTCGGTCACGCTCAAACTCACCGCCAACAGGCGCAATCCAAGCACAATTTCCATAACCATCTGATATAACAGCCGTAGCATTCGTTTCACATGAAGCAAGATCATCCGTAAAATTATCTGCACTATGAAGTGTCGCTAATTCCTGATTAAGGAAAATCTCACCACCAAACCTATCAAGCGCGTCAGCCGTATCTTCAGCAGATGCAATTGCTAGAATCTCGTTTAAAATGTTATTAGAGCCGCCTTTATTAACATGGTCTTGAAGATCGGTTTGGTTTCTGTTGAAGCCACCTTTCTTCGTGTTAATCGCAATTTTAAATGCCAACTCATTTGCATTTACAAGTGTAAGTGACGTCTCGGCAAGCGGGTTATTCAACCCAGTGATTGTACCAATACTGACACCATTATCTATAATACCGCCTTGTGCAGTTAAGAAGATTGTCTCAGAGACTACCCCCCCCTGCAACAGGTTAACATCAACTGGGCCACCAACGGTTGCAACACCGCCAACATTAATTCTATCTGCAGTTTGCGTCACAGAATCTATGTCAAAGGTTAGCGTGCCAGCCTGACTGAAGTTACCTGAAATATTCAGAACATCGTCAGCAACACCGTCACCTAGGTTAACATTATTACCCGCAAGAGAGTTAAACTGTTCGGTACCGATATCTGCGATACCGTTTACGTTAATAACGCCCGCATTGTTAAATACTTGCAAGCCAGAAATCTGCCAGCCACCCGTATCTAATGTACCTCTGTTTGTGAAAATACCATTTGCTTGGGTAATACCAATAAGCCTGAAAGACGCACCTTCATTATTGTCTACATTGCCATTTAGCACGCCTTCAATATTAGCTGTTCCTGAGTTTATTAATCCACCTTCAACAGTTCCAGTAGACGTGAATGTAGCATTCTCTCTGTTGTTTACTAATCCAGAAATAGTTCCCGAGTTAGCAAGTGTGCCACCGATTAAATCAACATCACCGCCTATAGAACCAGTATTATTAATCGAGCCAATAGCACTGACTAAATCGCCTGAGATATTGCCTGCATTATCCAGTGAGCCTCCATTGTTTTGAAAGCCTGCAATAGTGCCTGCATTGGTTGTAATCCCAGAGTTTGTAACAACGTCGATGTTACCACCAAGCCGATTTATTAGACTGCCATTCGCTAGGTTTGTAACGCCCGCTAATGAACCTTCATTTGTAAGCGTTGTATTTCCTGAAATTGTGGTTTGACCTAAGATCGACCCACCAGCATCCTGTGTAAAGTCTCCGCTCAGAAGGTCAAAATTACCGCCAATTGTACCCGTATTTTCAAGCGTACCGCCTGAACTGGTTACATTACCAATAATTTCTGACAAGTTACTAAAAATACCCGCAAGATTGCTTAAGCTGGCAATTGAGCCTTCATTGGTCGTTGTGCCAGAGTTTTCAACCGCACCTGTTGTTGCACCCGCAAGATTATCAAATGTAGCACCAGATTGAACCGTAACGTCATTCAAAGAACCTGAGTTATTCAAAGTTGCATCCCCTGCAACATCCAAATCACCCGCTACAGTTCCGGTACTTGCATTGTTAAACACACCGCCTGTTAAATTAACTGCACCAGATACTGCACCTGAATTGGCAAACGTGCCTGCCGTGTTGCTGAGAGTGTTTATTGTGCCTTGGTTGCTAGATATGCCAGCATTTTCCAATTCCTCTACATTGCCATTTGCAAGGTTTGTAAAGGAACCGCCAGCCTGATTTTCAACACCACCAAATGCGCCCGCATTTTCAACCGTTCCACCGCTAATGGTTGTTTGTCCAACAACAGAACCGCCAGCTGCCTGATTAAATGCACCACCGGAAACATCAACAGTACCTGCAATAGAACCGCTATTATCAAACGTACCACCGCTATTGGTTGCATTGCCTGTGATTGCACCAGAACTACTGAA
>CAZXZQ010000218.1:0-4888 GCA_964645215.1 uncultured Rhizobiaceae bacterium
GTTGGCAGCACAGGTGGAATTGCTGCGCTTTGTGGATATCTTGGAAGCTGAGTGCGGGCGGTCAAGCTTCATTAAATAAACATACGTTCATTTAATTCTTGCGATCTCTAATCTTTTGTGCATACTCACCATATGGCAAGAACGATTGGATCAATAGGTGCGGAAACAGCCAAGCGCGTTATGAAAGAGGCGTTAACGCTCTTCGCGCGAGATGGGTATGCTGCAGTTTCCACGCGTGAGATTGCAAAAGCATGCGGCTTGCAAGTTGGTGCGCTTTACAATCATTTTCCCAATAAACAGGCAATTTTACATGGTCTAATGGTAGATCATCTAGAGTCACTTCTTGCAGCGCTCAATAAAGAGGCTTTTCCCGGTAATCCTGCTCACGCGCTTGAAGCATTTGCCAGATTTCATATTCGCTATCATATTGATAAGCCCGAAGAGGTTTTCGTTGCGTATATGGAGTTACGCAACCTTGAGTCGGCGCCATATGCGCAAGTTATGAAACTTCGTCAGCAATATGAACGTCATTTGCGCGGTATTTTACGCGAAGGCAATACTCAGGGTGTTTTTAATATTACCGATGTGCCGGTAACCGCCATGGCAATCATATCAATGATGACCGGCGTCAACACATGGTTCCGTAATAGCGGGCGATTGAGTATCAGTGAAGTTGAAGAGATTTACGTCAATATGATCACGGCAGTTGTGGGAGCAAAGCCCATGCAGAAAAATTTACACACATTAGAGGAGATGGCTTGATGTTTCATGCTTCCATGAGTTTTGGTTTAGGTGAAGAGATTGAAGCGCTTCGAGAAATGGCGCATCGCTTCTCCCAGGAGCGCATTAAGCCTCTGGCGGCCGAGGTAGATACATCAAACGAATTTCCTGCACATCTATGGAAAGAGATGGGCGATCTTGGTTTGCTGGGCATTACAGTTTCTGAGGAATTTGGCGGTGCCGGAATGGGATATCTCGCCCACGCAATTGCTGTTGAGGAAATTGCTCGTGCATCCGCATCAGTTTCGCTTTCTTATGGTGCGCACTCGAATCTCTGCGTCAATCAGATTTCACTGAATGGCAATGAGGACCAAAAGAAACAATATTTACCGGGGCTGATCTCCGGTGAAAATGTAGGTGCATTGGCCATGTCAGAACCAAGCGCTGGTTCAGATGTGGTTTCTATGCAATTGCGTGCAGAAAAAAAGAATGATCGCTTCGTTCTGAACGGCAATAAATACTGGATCACCAATGGGCCCGATGCTGATACGCTAGTTGTCTATGGCAAAACAGATATGGATGCAGGCTCGCGTGGCATCACAGCATTCCTGATTGAAAAATCGATGACTGGTTTTTCAACCTCGCCGCATTTCGACAAGCTGGGCATGCGCGGCTCTAACACAGCCGAACTGATCTTCGAAGACGTTGAAGTGCCTTATGAAAATATCTTAGGCGAAGAAGGCAAAGGCGTAAACGTATTGATGTCTGGTCTTGATTATGAGCGTGTGGTGCTTGCCGCTATCGGCATTGGTATCATGCACGCCTGTCTAGATGAGATCATGCCCTATATGCATGAGCGCAAACAGTTTGGTACCAAGATTGGTGACTTCCAACTCATGCAGGGCAAGATTGCCGATATGTATACCGCGATGAATTCATCGCGCGCTTATGTTTATGCGGTTGCGGGTGGTTGCGACCGTGGCGAGGTAACAAGGCAGGATGCTGCAGCCTGCGTGCTTTATGCTTCTGAGCAGGCAATGCAACAATCTGTGCAAGCCGTGCAAGCTATGGGCGGAGCAGGCTATTTAAATGACTCGCCGGTTTCACGTATCATGCGAGACGCTAAGCTTATGGAGATTGGCGCTGGTACATCTGAAATTCGCCGTATGCTCATCGGCCGTGAATTGATGAAGGAGACGGCGTGAGGCACTTACTCAAAATATCATTGTTTTTTTTATCTCTCTTCCTGTTTGCTGCAAGCGCTCAGGCACAAGAAGATATTCCCTTTGATATTTTGACTACTGAAAGCTGTCTCGTCGACAAAGAACAATATGCCCGCCATGATTGTATTGGTGCATCTGCAAATATCTGTATGGAAACTCAATTGGGAGGCACAACGGTTGGCATGGGGTTTTGCATCAATCAGGAACTTGATTGGTGGGATGCGCGCTTGAACGATACCTATCGTAAACTTCTTGCGCGTGAAAAAGCAGATGACGAAGAAAATATAAAGGATGGTATCAATCGCCCATTGCTAAAGGCCGATGCACTCAAAGATATGCAGAGAACATGGATTAAATATCGCGACGCATTTTGCGAGCACGAGGCCGTGCAATGGGGTGGTGGGACAGGTGCAGGGCCAGCATTTTTAGGCTGCCTTTTGGGCGAGACAGGCCGCCAAGTTTTCGTTCTAGAAGATAGACTAAGTTGGGGTGGGTAACGTGTCTTCTATCGTCAAATCTCTGCTTATTACTTTTGCCTTCATGGTTGCCGTGCCTGCATCAAATGCCCAACCCATTACCAACCAAGATTTAGTGCTCGATTGTCTGGCGCGCATTGGCGATGAGACAAGTTGGCAAGAATGCCGGGGCATGATGTTCGCGCCTTGTCAGGAGCATAAACTTGGCACAGATACACATGCTGCCTGTCTCACAGGTGAGAAGAATGGATGGGAATCCAAAATTTCCGACTTTCAGGAAGAACTGGTTAGTAAACTGACAAAGACTGGAAACAAAATTTTGGCTGAATTAATGAGTAATTGGGTTGAGTTTCGAGATGCGCGTTGTAGTGAGGTTGCAGCAAGCAATGCGTCAGCTGAAAAGTCTGTGAGGCTGGGCTGTGAAATCACAGAAATTGCAGGGTTAACCGCTGAGTTTCAAGCCTGTCTCGAAGGGCGCTCCACAACCCAATATTGCATGTTGAAGGAAAGCTGACATGTTAGAACGCGGCAAATCTTATGAAGCCTTGCGGGAGGATTTCAAATGGGAGTTCCCGAACCGTTACAATATGGGTTGGGATGTCTGCGATAAATGGGCGGATAAGTCACCAAGCCGCACAGCAATTATCGACTTAACAGGCGGCGAACGGCGCGACATTTCCTTCGGTGAATTAAAAAACCTTTCCAATCAACTGGCAAATTTTCTTGTGTCACGCGGCGTTAAACTCGGTGACCGAGTTGGTGTGTTACGTACCCAATCGGTGTGGACGGCAGCTGCCCATATAGCCATATGGAAAATGGGTGCAATCTCCATTCCACTTTTTGTTTTGTTCGGTGAAGAAGCGCTGGAGACAAGACTTGCCAATTCTGGAGCAAAGGCACTTATCAGTGATGAAACGCATTCAGTAAAATTCGCTGAAACATTCAACCGTATGCCTGATTTGGAGCATGTAATTGTGCCAGAGCAAGAAGAGCTCTCCAGCCATTCGCAACAGTTTCAAATCGCCGACACTACATCAGAAACGCCCGGCCTTATTATTTATACATCTGGAACGACGGGCGCACCCAAGGGAGCACTTCATGCCCATCGTGTGGTGCGCGGCCATGTGCCGGGTATTTCCATGCTGCATGATATTTTGCCGCATGAGGATGATGTGTTTTGGACACCTGCCGATTGGGCATGGATTGGTGGACTTATGAATGTGCTGATGGTCGGCCTCTATTTTGGCTTGCCGGTGGTCGCAGCGCGCATGGCAAAATTCAACGCTGCAGAGTGTCAGCACATAGTTGATACAGCAAAAATAAGAAACGCATTCTTTCCACCTACGGCTTTGCGCATGTTAAAAGCAGAAGGGGCTAAAGTGTCAGGCTTGCGCTCTATTTTCTGTGGTGGAGAGCCGCTTGGTGCGGAAATTCAGGACTGGGGACGAGAGGCGCTTGGCCTTACCATTAATGAAGGCTACGGCCAGACGGAATGCAATGCAGTACTTGCCAATTGTGCAGCGCTGTTTTCTCCTAAGCCAGGATGCACGGGCAAACCAGTTCCGGGTCATGAAGTAGAAGTCATCAATGAGAGTGGACAACCTACCTCGGAAGAAGGTGATATTGCCGTTAAATGCGGCACGGCTGTCATGATGCTTGAATATTGGAATAACCGTCAGGCGACGGAAGAAAAATTTCGGGGAGACTGGATGCTCACTGGTGATCGAGGTATTAGGGACGATGACTTCATTCGTTTTGTAGGGCGCGATGATGATGTGATTACGTCATCCGGCTATCGCATCGGCCCGGCAGAAATTGAAGATTGTCTTTTGAAGCATGAAGCGGTGGCAAGTGTTGGCGTCATTGGAAAGCCTGATCCAAAACGCACCGAGATCGTTAAGGCATACATTCTGCTGAAAGAGGGAGATTCCGGAAATGATGAACTCGCCGCTGAACTCCAAGCCTTCGTCAAAACCCGCCTTGCTGCTTACGAATACCCGCGTGAAATCGAATTTGTTGATGAACTGCCAATGACCATTACCGGCAAGATTATTCGCAAGGAATTAAAGGCTCGCGCGGTTAAGGAAACAGAATTATGACCACCATTCAATCAAAAATATCTACCAATTCCGCCCAATTCAAAACGAACCGTGATGCCAACCTCGAACAATTGGCAGTTGTGCGTGATGCTGTAAAAGAGGCGGCTAGTGGAGGCGGTGAAAAATATCGCCAGCGCCATTTGGCCAGAGGCAAACTTTTGCCCCGCGACCGAGTGGCAAACCTGCTCGACCCCGGCACGCCGTTCCTAGAAATTGGAAGCACTGCTGCGCATGGCATGTTTGATAATGACTCGCCCTGCGCGAGCCTGATCACCGGCATTGGCCGCGTTGAGGGGCGAGACGTGATGATCATCTGCAATGATTCCACGGTAAAGGGCGGCACCTATTATCCAATGACCGTGAAGAAGCA
>CAZXZQ010000219.1:0-4881 GCA_964645215.1 uncultured Rhizobiaceae bacterium
TGAAATGAAAATCCAAATTTTTGCTTAACCAATTCGAAAGAAGGTATACCAATCAACTGTAAAAAAACCACCCATAGTTTTAATTATGAGTGGTTTTAAAATTTTAAAATAACCAGTTGTTAATATTTCCAACCTATTTTGCACCTATGAATTAAAACAAAGGTTGGTTGTTATAATTCTTCATAAAATAGGCGAAAGCTAATGGAGTTATAAATGCAAGACCATCCCCAGGGTTGCGCTTCCAATGATAATATTGAGGAGCATGACGATAATAAGTCAAAAGAAAACCTATCAGAATTGACTAAAAATTTTCCACATCTGTTTAGTGCAGCAGGGAAAAATAATTCAGCACGTGATAAAAAAGCATGTCGAGTACCAAAGTGATTGGTGCTCGTCACACAATCTTTATACTCGCAAGACCATCTGTATCTGTTACAGAACAACAAATGCTTTTTAACGTTCGTGGCTCATTATAATTCCACGGACGTCCACGATGCAGCATTGAGCGTTCATCCCAAATAAGTACATCACCTACTTCCCAAGCATGGGTATAGACATTTTCTGACTTCGTACAAAAATTGATTGCTTCTTCTAATAAAATCTCACTCTCATCATGGCCTATGCCTTCAATTGCGAATGCATGAGACGCAATATATAATGCCTCATCTCCTGTAACCGGATTTGGCCAAATTGCTTTCCAAGGACGATCAGGCCAGCGAGTCATCTTGCCAAGCTGCGCTAATTCAGGTGAAATTTTTGATCTTGAGTGCGATAAGCGATGCCAAATAATTGCATCTTTAAACTTGGATTTCATTTCTTCCGGCATTTCTGCCCATCCTACACGTGTGGAAGCAAGCTCGGTTTCACCACCAGTTGAGGGTACAACATTAGCAGTTAGAATGTTTACGAGTGCCGGCGTTGGTAAGAATGTACTGTCCGTATGCCAGAGCATATTGGCTTGAAGATCTAATGTTCGCAGACTATCAGCATCAAAAACCCCTTCACCATCCTCATTGGAAACAGCCGAAACTTCAAAGTCTAAATCTCTGCCGCTTGCCATTGCTTCACGGTTCTCAAGTGGACCAAATAACTGAGCAAGCTTGATATGCGTATCATCATCAAAGACCTGATTTTTGAAGAGAAGTGCCGAGTGCGTTTCGAATGCTTGTCTAATTTCTGAAAAACCAAGTCCATTGCTTACATCACGCAAATCTATATCTTGAACAAGTAAACCAAATTTTGAATGAAGCGGAGACGTTTTCATGCTTACCCTCTTGAATTCTGCTATAGAATAAACAGTAATCAACATCGCGGTGAATTCAATGACTGAAATTGAATATTTCTACTCCACCCATTCTGCTTTCGCGTATATTGGTGCGGCTCATCTCTATGAGATAGCTAAATCTGCGAACGCGCGGATAGTGCATCGTCCGATAGACTTAAACCCAGTTCTGACAGCTGCAGGTGCTGCTTCATTTGGAGAACGAACGATCCAGCATAGACAATATTTCTTTGGGCGGGAAATTGAACGCTGGGCTGAGCATCGCGACACCCCAATAGTAATACGTCGGCCCACCTGGCATGATGAACCGCTAGCCTTATCAAATGGACTTGTCATCGCAGCCGTTGATGCGGGGCATAATGTTGATGCGCTGTCTCTTGCTATTTTAAAGGACCACTGGCTTCATGACGGCAATCATAATGATCCTGCTGCTTTAACTGCTATTGCAAAATCTGTTGGGATCGATGCTGCCCCTCTCTTAGACCTTGCAATGTCAAGCGAAATACAAGCCATCCATGCGGCAAATACAAAAGAAGCCATTGAGCGTTCCGTATTCGGTTCTCCTACATATTTTGTGAACGGCGATATGTTCTATGGTCAGGATAGATTAGAGTTGGTTCAAAGGGCTTTGGCTAAACCCTATTCTGGCAACTGGCCTAAATAAGCGGCTCGGTCGCATCGCATATTCAGTTTGCAAGTCCCGGTTGATGATGTATTCAAAGTTTAGCAAAACAATATCGAATAAGGATGATACACATGGCATATGCAATGGTGGCAGATAAGGCGGGTAGCGCAGGCGTATTCAAGAAACGCGAGATCAAACCTGCAAAACCTAAAAAGGGCGAAGCACTTATCCGCCATACAGCCATTGGTTTGAACTTCATCGATGTCTATCAGCGTTCAGGTCTTTATCCAGCTCCCGGTGGCTACCCTTCTATTCTAGGCTGCGAAGGTGCCGGCGTTGTAGAAGCCATTGGTGCAGGCGTTAAAGGCATCAAGGCTGGTGATCGTGTTGCATGGACCATCCCTGGTGGTGGTTATACAACGCATCGCATCATTGCAGCAGACAGGCTTGTGAAAATCCCCGATGGCGTATCAGATGAAGTTGCAGCCGCAGCAATGCTTAAAGGTTTAACGGCGCATTACCTTATCCATGATTGTTACAAACCGAAGAAAGACGATACAGTGCTTGTCCATGCAGCAGCTGGCGGTGTTGGTTTGATCGTCGGCCAATGGCTCAAGGACAAAGGCATCAATGCAATCGGCACAGCAGGTGGAGCAGCCAAGTGTAAACTTGCAAAGAAAGCCGGATATTCAAGCGTAATTGATTATCGCAAAGATGATTTTGTAGCTAAGACGCTGCGTCTAACGAAGAAGCAAGGCGTTGCAGCAGTTTACGACTCCGTTGGCAATGACACGTATCCGGGATCCTTAGAAGTGTTGAGTAATTTCGGCATGTTTGTCGCCTTCGGCCAATCCTCCGGTCCGGCAAAAGACTTTAACATGGCACATTTGGGCGCGAACGGTTCGCTATTCATGACCCGCCCTACTCTCTTCCATTTTCTCGCAGGAAACGAATTACAAAGGCGCGCACGTCAACTCTTCAAAATGATCGCAGATGGCAAAATTGAAATACAAGTCAATCAGACTTACCCATTGTCAAAACTTGCAACTGCTCATCGTGACCTTGAAGGGCGTAAGACAACAGGACAGACAGTGCTAATCCCATGAAACTGGAAACACCGGAAACAAAAGCGCCAACAGATGCGGATGAACGAAAATCCATAAAGCCGGTTATCTGTTATCCCGTGGACAGTTTCCCTGCCTATGATGCATCGCTCTATGCAGAATCAAGAGCTAGTCTGAAACTGGTTGATAGCGTTACAGTTGCGCCACGTGACGCGGAAACATTTAAAGTCCCTGCTGGGCATTTCTTCCGCATTGTCTGTCCTGAAGGGCCGCAAGTTGGAGACTTAAACCTCTGGGCACAAGACAACCTCAATGAGCGTTTCTTTAGCGGGAAGACACGTGCGCTACATGGAACCCATGTCAGCACCGGTGATCGGCTTTGGAGTAACTTGCCTCACATGCGCCCTATGGCAACCATCACCCATGACACGCTAGACTGGTATGGCTTTGATGAATATGGCGGCTCTGTGCATGATGTGATTGGCACCCGTTGCGACCCATACACAAACATGGTTTTGAATGGCGAAGATTATCATTATTGCTGTCACTCAAACCTCACGCGTGCAGTTGCACAATCAGAGGGTTTGACGCTCGAAGAAGCAGAACCCCATGTGCATGACGTGCTAAATGTCTTTATGTGTACAGGCTTCACGCGCGACACCCAGCAATATTTCATGAAGGCTAGCCCTGTGCGTACAGGCGACTTTATTGAGTTCTTTGCTGAGATTGATTTGCTCGGCGGCTTGTCTGCATGTCCGGGTGGAAATTGCAGCTCAGAACATTCAAGTGACGTCACCCAATGCTATCCGCTACTCGTTGAGATCTACAAACCAGAAGCAGGCCCGCCAAAGGGTTGGCAATCGGCAGGCCTAAACACATATTCAAGAACGCATGGGTTGTAGGGTATTGAAATAACCTCTTCTGGCCCAGATTTGCATTTCCCTTAAAAATTTGCTATATGTATATACAATTGTACATATAGGGTTGTTATGTCAATTCAGTTTGAATGGGATGAAGACAAAAACGCATCCAATCGAAAAAAACACGGCATTTCGTTTGAAAAGCCGCGCTTATCTTCGATGGTATCGTTCTTACAAATGAACAACTCCACGTGGAAAGTTCAGAATATAGAGAATTAAGTTTCGGATTGCTTGGTGCGGCGCTTGTTTTGGCAGTTGTACATACTGATAGAAACGGAAAAGCACGCATTATCAGCGTCCGAAAAGCAACCAAGAGTGAAAGAAAATTCTTTTATGACTATATCGAAAAAACGCTTGAATGAGATCTCAGCTATTCCTGATGAGAATATCGACACCTCAGATATTGCGGAAGTCGGCGAAGCGTTTTTTGCAAATGCAAAGCTTCTAATGTCGACATCTACAAATAAGACAGCCATTTCCATGCGCATTGATGAGGATGTTTTGGACTGGTTCAAAGCGCAAGGAAAAGGACATCTTACCCGCATGAACGCTGTCTTGCGGGCCTATGTTCAGACACAAAGTTCTAAGTGAGTACTTTTCGCCTAGCCATAAAGTCTAGGCGCACCCAGTTGATCGTGAATTGCATTCACGCCATCTTGGGAAAGCTCTAGTCCACGAGCAAGTTCGTCAAGATAACGCGCTTCGTTTTGGTTATCGAGATTAATGCCCATGACAGACATCAGATAAACTTGCTGCTCAAGACCATTTGGCACTTGATTGATTAGTCCGTTTACATCCATTGGGGCTTGAAGTTCTGACTGAACAAATGCCTGCTCTTCTGGTGAAACATCGCCTAAATTTTCCATAAGCTTTTGTTGTTCGCCTGCATCAAACTGACCATCGGATTTCGCTGCCTGGATCATCGCACGCAACATCAAGGCAGCAGCAGCTTCCTGATCTGCGCTAGGCGCTCTTTGTGGTTCACCTTGG
>CAZXZQ010000220.1:0-4871 GCA_964645215.1 uncultured Rhizobiaceae bacterium
ATTGGCGGAAACGTATAAACGAGTTGACCCAGTTTAATGATCTCGGCCTGGCCGAAAATATCCTTCGTGCAATCACTAAAGAAGGATATAAAACACCTACTCCAATTCAAGCGAAGGTTATTCCTGCCATGCTAACTGGCCGTGATGTGCTTGGCATTGCCCAAACAGGAACAGGTAAAACGGCCTCATTTGTTCTGCCAATATTACAGCGTATCGTTGAAAGCCGTCATACGCCTAAGCCAAAACATTGTACGGCATTAATTTTGACGCCGACACGAGAGCTCTCCGTACAGATTGCGAATAATATAAAAATTTACAGCCAGTTTATAAATGCTTCGAGTGCAATTGTTGTGGGTGGTATGAAGCCGGGCCCGCAAATTAAAGCGCTCGCCAAGGGTGTTGATATTGTTATTGCTACGCCAGGCCGTTTACAAGATCATATGAATAGTGGCGTAATCCAGCTTGATAGCACAACGTGTGTTGTTCTGGATGAAGCTGACCAAATGCTGGACCTTGGCTTTGTGCCAACAATTCGAAAAATTTTTGGTAAACTGCCCAAGAAGCGGCAGAGCATTATGATGTCAGCGACCATGCCGCGTCCAATTCGTAAGCTTGCGTCTGATTTCCAAACAGACCCACAGGAAATTTCTGTAGCGCCTGTTTCTCGTCCTATTGAACGTATTAAGCAATCTGCACGCCATATTGCTGCTGGTAATAAACGCGATGCGCTGGTCGATATTTTAGGTGATGGCAAAAATATGCGCGTCATTGTTTTTACACGTACAAAGCGGGGTGCAGATAAAGTAAACCGTCAATTGATTGCGGCAAACATGTCATCGGCAGTGATCCACGGCAATAAAAGCCAAACACAGCGCGACAAAGCGCTGGCTGCATTTAAATCGGGGCGAATATCTATTCTGGTGGCCACAGATATTGCTGCTCGTGGCATTGATATTGATGATGTGTCTCATGTGATCAACTATGATTTGCCACAAGTTGCTGAGGTTTATGTGCATCGCATTGGACGAACCGCACGTGCAGGACGCTCTGGTATTGCTGTTTCACTTTGCGCACCAGAAGAAAGAGGCATGCTAAGCGATATCGAACATCTGATTGGTAATAAGCTTTATGTGGAAGCAGGATATGAGCTTAAGGACGATGGCAAAGGGCCAAAGCCGAAATCTTCGCAGAAGAAAAAATCGGGCTCAAAAAAACGGCCTAGCAGGTGGAAGCCTAAGTCCGCGAATGGTGAAGCACGTAAGAATACTGGTGCGCCAGGCAAGCCAAAAAAACGCCGCAGGCCAAAATCCAAATCATCGCCTAGGGCGGCATGATGAAACGAGTTTAAGCCTCTAGCTCAGTATCCCAATAAAGAAAATCCATCCAGCTTTCATGCAAATGGTTTGGCGGGAATTTGCGTCCATTTTTATGAAGCTGTTCCACATGTGGTGTAAATGGTTTTTGGCGTGGGAACATGCCGATCTCTTTTGGCATTTTATTGGCTTTGCGCAGGTTGCAGGGCGAGCAGGCCGCGCAGACATTTTCCCAGGTTGATGTGCCACCTTTTGAGCGTGGAATAACATGGTCAAAGGTTAGGTCGTTTGGGGAGCCGCAATATTGGCATTCGAAATTATCACGCAGGAAAAGATTAAATCGTGTGAAGGCTGGTGTTGCATTTGGCTTAACATAGCTTTTTAGGCTGATAACGCTTGGCAGCTTCATTTCAAAAGAAGGGGAGCTCACCGCAAAATCATATTCGGAAACGATGTTTACGCGGTCGAGAAATACGGCTTTAATTGCGTCCTGCCAGGACCATAAAGACAGTGGATAATATGAAAGTGGGCGGAAATCCGCGTTTAAAACCAAGGCTGGATGCGCCTCTGGCGAGAATGCAATCGTCACTCAATCCTCCTGTTACCGAATCGGGCAAGCCCTACAACAGGAAAATTACACTTTGAGATGACACATTTATGATGCTTATAGCTTTTTGAATTGAAAGCGTTTTCTCCCTTAGGTCTCGCGACCGATTTTCTACCCTTATATAGGTTGGCTCTCCCGGCCGCCTTTGATTGCTTTATAATAGCTCCAAAAAAGTCGCGCGGCTATACCTCTTTTGGGTGTCCATTGTTTTGCAATTTCTGAAACGTGCTTTTCACTTGGCCGCTCTTCCATCTTAAAGGCGTGGCGAACGCTTTCACGCAATGCAAGATCGCCTGCAGGAAAGATATCCGGATGGCCTGCACAAAACAGAAGATAGACTTCCGCCGTCCAAGGACCAATGCCTTTGAGCTTGGTCATGTGCTTAATAGCTTCTTCTTGGGGGAGCGATGGCAGCTTCTCTATGTCTAATGCTCCATCCAGAATTGCCTTTGCAAGGCCAGCAATTGTATTTTGTTTGGCGCGTGAAAGACCGATGCGTATCCATGCGTCTTCACCGGCATCTAAATAGGCTTGTGGCGTTGGCGGTGTAATTTCTTCCACAAATCGCGCATAAATTGCGTCAGCAGCTGCGCGGGAAACAAGTTGACCGATAATAATATGTGCAAGGGATAAAAATCCGGGGGTCTGCAAACGCAAAGGCAATTCGCCAGCGATCTGGGCAATTTCTACCAAACGTGGGTCAATTACACATAATTCATCCAACCCCTTTTCTATGTCTGCTGAACAGGAAATAGGTTTCATGAAAGACTGGCTCTATATATAGTGATGTGAATCATATGATTTTTACGAGGGCTTTCATGTTTGATTTTCTCAAGTCTTTAAGTTTTACACCGCCAGAAAATCTTTATGAAGCGCTTTTCATCACTGTGCCTGTAATTACACTTTTGCTTGGCCTTGCTTTTTTGGTGATGCCAAGGCGCATGCTGTCATTTTGTGGCTTAGAAGCAAGATCGCATGTGCCGGAAGCAATTGGCGAGGGGCGCAGCTCTTGGGCGGGCATACTGCTAGCTATGGCGCTCGGCTGTTTGTTATTGCAAGAACCAAAAGCGCTGCAACCCGGATTGAGCCTGATGCTTGGTGCGGCATGGGCAATCACAGTCTTTGGGTTGTGTTTGCAAGGTGTTTTGGATGGTGGATTTAATCGCAAACTTGTTGTGCGTATTTGTTTGGCTGCCGTTTTGGCGGGCATCGGCCTATGGGCAAGCGAAATTATTGATGCTGGATTTTTTTGGCCGCAGCGGTTTTTAGACTGGATTTTATTTTCAATTGCAGGCTTGACCTTTGTTTTGGGCGTAATTTCTTTGTTTTTTCCTGCTCTAGCATTAAAAATTTTACGCCTGACACATAAAAACAGCCAAGAATCAGCCAAAGGTGAGAGCCGAAACGTGCTTGCAGGGTTTAATATGGCGCTGGGTGGTTCATATCTAATTTTCCCGCAAGCATTTGTTTTCATTGGACTTGTTTTAAGTCTTGCTTGGTTTTTAACCGGTATTGGGCGGTTTATATCGATGATTTTTGATCGTGGGTTCTCGGTCTATAATGTCGCAGGTACAATCTTTGAATTGGCGCTTGGAATGCTTGGTTTGGCAGTTATTTTCGGAATAATTTAGCCATTCGTCTAATAAGAAATGAAGGAATGCAGCGAAATAAGTGAACAATTTTTTCACATGATGTTGCGAGTCTAAAAAGCCTATGCTAGGGCAAGTTGCGTTTGGTTAGGATGTGTCCTTTATCAAAAGCATTTTTAAATGAAACAAGTTCAATTATTCCTCGGATTTCAGCCCATACTTATAAGCTGTAATTGAGGACAAACGGGCAGAGAAGAAAATTTCAGTGGCCAATTCCGAATCAATAACTTCCGGAGTAACAAAGCGGTATGCATCCGCATTGTTTGATCTGGCAGTGTCCGAGAAGAAAATACCTGCTGTCGAGAAAGACCTTAAACGTTTTGATGATTTGCTAAATGGTAGCGAAGCCATGAAACGTCTGGTTGTTTCCCCTGTATTTTCCGCCGATGACCAGTCTAATGCGATTGATGCTATCTTAAAGAAAGCTAAAATCTCTGGTCTCGTAGGCAATTTTATACGCGTTGTAGCGCGCAATCGAAGACTATTTGCAATGCAAGATATGTTGAAAGCATTTCGTGCACTTGTTGCTGAGCATAAAGGCGAAGCAACAGCAGAGGTTACGGTTGCTAAAGCGCTATCAGCCGCTCAAACAAAAGAATTGAAAGCTGCACTGAAAAGTGTGGTTGGCAAAGACGTTGCTATTAATGCAACTGTCGACCCGTCGATACTCGGCGGAATGATCGTGAAAGTCGGTTCAAGACAGATTGATACTTCAATCCGTACCCGTCTTTCGTCACTAAAGCTTGCACTCAAAGAGGTCGGCTAACATGGATATTCGTGCAGCGGAAGTTTCCGCAATTTTAAAAGATCAAATTAAAAACTTTGGCCAGGAGGCGGAAGTCTCTGAAGTTGGTCAGGTTCTATCAGTTGGTGATGGTATCGCCCGCGTTTACGGCTTGGACAATGTTCAGGCTGGTGAGCTGGTTGAATTCCCTGGTGGCATTGCCGGCATGGCGTTGAACCTTGAATCAGACAACGTTGGCGTGGTGCTTTTCGGTGATGACCGTGGCATTAAAGAAGGCGATACGGTAAAACGTACCGGCTCAATCGTTGACGTTCCTGTCGGACCGGAACTTCTGGGTCGTGTTGTTGACGCGCTTGGTAATCCGATTGATGGCAAAGGCCCAATCAAATCAAAGAAGCGTGCCCGTGTGGACGTTAAAGCGCCGGGCATTATCCCGCGTAAATCTGTACATGAGCCAATGTCTACTGGCCTTAAAGCGATTGATGCGCTTATCCCGGTTGGCCGTGGCCAGCGTGAACTTGTGATTGGTGACCGCCAAACAGGTAAAACAGCGATCA